>DATGIR010000099.1:0-9081 GCA_035295605.1 Fimbriimonadaceae bacterium
GTTGGAAGGACGACAAGAACGCGCCGAAGGATCCCAACGAGCGGGCCAAGGCGGGCAAGGCGAAGATCGTCTGGGTCGGCACCGGCGAGGGCAACGGCCGCAACTCCTCCTCTTGGGGCGACGGGGTCTACCGCTCGACCGATGGCGGGGTCTCGTTCGCCCACGTGGGCCTCGAGGACAGCAAGGACATTCCGCGCCTCGCGGTCGATCCGCGGAATCCGGACGTTTGCTATGCGGCGGCGATGGGCCACCTTTGGGGGCCGAACAAGATGCGCGGCGTCTTCAAGACGAGCGACGCGGGCAAGAGCTGGGCGCCGGTGCTTCAGGTCGACGACAACACCGGCGCGATCGACGTGCTGCTGGACCCGAAGAACCCCGACACCGTTTACGCGGCGATGTACTCGCGGATGCGGACTGCCTACAGCTTCCAGAGCGGTGGCGAGAAGGGCGGGATCTTTCGCAGCAAGGACGGGGGCAAGAGCTGGCAGCAGCTCACCAAGGGGCTGCCAAAGCAGACCGGCCGGATCGGGCTCGATATCTCGCGCAGCAATCCGGACGTGCTCATGGCGGTGGTGGAGTCGGACGAGGGCGGTGGGCGAAACATCGACGAGAACCGCAGCCGGTACGGCGGGGTGTTCCGCACCGAGGACGGCGGCGATACCTGGACCCGCGTCAATGCCCAGAACCCCCGCGCCTTCTACTTCTCGAAGATCCGGATCGACCCGAAGGATCCGAAGCGGGTCTATCTGCTCGGCTGGGACATCTGGACCTCGGACGACGGCTGCAAGACGTTCGAGAACGAGCTAACCCACAAGCTGCACGTCGACTGGCATGCGATGGCTATCGATCCAACCGACTCGGACCACCTGATCGTCGGGAGCGACGGGGGCATCTACCAGAGCTTCGACCGGGGCAAGACGTGGGATTCGATGACCCAGATGGCGGTAGGCGAGTTCTACAACGTGGCCGTCGATCCGACCGAGCCGTACCGGGTGATGGGTGGCCTGCAAGACAACGGCTGCTGGCTGGGGCCGAGCCAAACGCGCTTCGGCGAAGGGAACGGGATCGTGAACCGGGAGTGGTACTCGGTGGGCGGCGGCGACGGCTTCCACGTCGCGTTCGACCCGACCGACAGAGACGTGGTCTATACCGAGTCGCAAGGCGGCGCGCTTGGGCGCGGGAACTTGCGTGAAGGCGATTATCGGGGTCTCCAGCCGGAGCCGAAGGAGGGCCAGCCGGGCTTCCGGTTCAACTGGAACGCGCCGTTCCTGGTCTCGTCCCACGACCCGACCGTGCTCTACCTGGGCGGGAACTATGTGTTCAAGCTGATCAAGCGCGGGGACGAGTGGATGAAGATCAGCCCCGACTTGAGCACCCAGGACCCGAAGAAGATTCTCACGACCGGCTCGAATGCGGAAACGGCGGGCACGGTGGTGGCGCTCGCGGAGTCGCCGGTCAAGCAGGGCGTGCTTTGGGCGGGGACCGACGACGGCCTGATCCAGGCTACGGTAGACGACGGCAAAAGCTGGACGAACGTGACGCCGGCGGCTCTGAAGGGGATGTACGTGGCGAACATAGAGGCGTCCCACTCGGATGCGGCGACGGCATTCGCGGCGATCGACGGACATCGGAACGACAATTACGATCCTCTGATCCTTAAGACTTCCGACGGCGGCAAGACGTGGAAGGAGATCACCGGCGATCTACCAAAGGGCGCTTCGGTCCGGGTGGTGAAGGAGGACATCAAAGGCAAGACCCTCTATGCCGGCACCGAGACGGGAATCTACGTATCGGCTGACGGCGGCGAGCACTGGGCGAAACTCAATGCGAGCGGGTTGCCGACGGTCGGAGTCCATGACGTCGTAGAACACCCGACCGCGTTCGACTTGGTGGCGGCGACTCACGGCCGATCGATCTGGATCATGGACGACGGCTCCGCGCTGAGCCAGCTCACCCAGGAGATCCTCGACAAGCCGGTGCACTTGTTCGTGCCGAAAGCGGCACGGCCAAGGCAGCGCGGCTGGCGGGACGGCTATTGGGGCGACAAGTTCTTCGCGGTGACGAACCCGCCGCTCGGCGCGGTGATCAGCTACTGGTGCAAGGATGCCGGCGCCGGCGTGACGATCAAGGTCGAGAGCAGCGCCGGAAAGACGGTGGCGAATTTGAACGGCGGCGGCGGAGCGGGGCTTAACCGGATCGTGTGGAACATGCAGCTCTCGAAGCTGCCGGACCGGGGCGAGCCTGGCGCGATCTACGTGCAGCCGGGAACCTACAAGCTGACGCTGACCCGCGGCGACCAGACCGAGACGGGCTCGATCACAATCCTTCCCTACTCTTTCAACTCCGATCTTCCGATCCCACCGGTCGGACAGGGGAAGCGCGACAAAGACGACTAGCGCTTGATCGGCTTGTCGCGGGGTATCCAGGAGCCGTTGACGGGCTTCCGCCTGGGCCGCGCTTTGGGCTTGGGTGAACCCCCGGTCGAGCCGGTGGTGTCGCTGCCCGTCGTCGTCGCGTCGGTCCCGGTTGTGGTTGCGTCTGTCCCATTGGTCGTCGCATCCGTTCCCGTCGTGGTGGCGTCTGTTCCCGTGGTCGTGGCGTCTGTTCCCGTGGTGGTCGCGTCGGTTCCGGTTGTGGTTGCATCCGATCCGGTATCGGTTCCGGTTCCGTCGCCGCCGCCCGTGTCGGTGAAAACAATGATGCCGGTGTCGCTCGTCGTCGGGTCGAAGGGCGGGCAGAAGCCGGCGCTCGATCCTCCGGCGCCTGAGGTCGTAGAGCCGGAGATTCCGCACACCGGGTTCGAGTAGCAGGTGCTCGTTCCGCCGCTGCTGCCGCCGCTTCCGCCACAGCCGATCAGGAAGGCGAAGGCGAGCACGGAACCCGCGCACATTCGGCTTCCCGACAACCTCACAGTTGCAGTGTCGTGCAAGTTGAGGGCGGGTTCGCCTTCGCTTGGCAGGATTTAAGGTGACCACCTCTGAAAGGCCGCCCAGGAATAGCGGGTACCTTCCCGCTCGGCGAACGTGAGTCAACGAATTTGGAAGCGGGAATGGAGCCCGGCAAGAATGAACGAGTTCTGCCGGGGCACGATGCTCGAGGTGATCGGCATCGAGTTCACCGAGGTGGGGCCGGATTACGTGGTTGCGACGATGCCCGTCGACGAGCGGACCAAGCAGCCGTACGGCATCCTGCACGGCGGCGCCTCGGCGGCGCTGGCGGAGTCCCTTGGGAGCATGGCCTCGAACATGGCCCTCGAGGACGGCTGGGAGGCGCTGGGCATCGAGCTGAACGCCAACCATTTGCGGGCGCTCACGACGGGCACCGTGACGGGGCGGGTGACGCCGGTCCACATCGGACGGACCCTGCACGTCTGGGAAATCGAAATGACGGGGGAGGCGGGAAAGCCTTCGTGTGTTTCCCGGCTTACGGTTCTGGTCCGAGAGCGGCGAACGCCGACCACTTGACCTTTCCGAGCTCCGTCCGCGGGAGTTCGTCGACGAAGTGGACCCGACGGATGCGCTCGTAAGGCAGCACGTTCGCGTCGAAGGCAGCTTTGAGCGTGTCCGTGTGGTGGGCTTGCGCGGCTTCGATCACGAGGGCGATGGCGCTTTCGAGGCGCGAATCGGGTTCTGCGATCAGTGCGACATGTTGGTCTATGCGCAGATTCATCGCTTCCTCTTCCAAGGTGCGGCGGAGGGCGGCGAGATTGGCCAGCTCGCCGCCGATCTTGATACGATCCTGGACCCGGCCGATCGGAGTGAGATCGCGCCTGTTTAGCTCCCCCAGGTCCTCGGTCGTGAACCAGCCGTCGTCCGTCTTGGGATTCGTGAAACGGGGCTCTCCTCCTTCGTCGGCGTCGATGTAGCCGGTCAGGAGCGACGGACCGCGGAGCTTGATGCGGCCGCAATTCCGGCCGATTCTGGCTTCCAGGTGAGGCAGGAGGGTGAGCGGCGGGTAGTTGAGCTTGGCGAGGGAGTCGAGCGGTGCAGTGGCGACCTGGGAGGCGGCCTCCGTGAGGCCGTAGGAGGGGAGGAGGGGCCAACCGAGGGCGCGGGCGGTTTGGTACGTGGACTCCGAGAGGGCGGCGCCGCCAACGACGATGGCACGGAGGGGGTTCGGGCTTCGAAGGCCGGCTTGGACGAGGTCGTGAACCTGGGTCGGGACGAGCGACGTTAGGGTGGCGCGGGAAGCTTCGAGGACTTCGTGGAACGCATTCGCATTCCAGCGGTCGGGCCCGTGCTCGACGAGTTTGGCGCCGCTCAGGTGGGCGCGAGCCCGGATTCCGATGCCGCCGACGTGGAAGTCGGGGAGGCTGTGAAGCCAAATGTCGGAGGAGGTCGATTCGAGGTGGCCGTTGGCGGCCTCGGCGGAGGCGAGAATCGCCTGCTTGGAAAGGGCGACCCACTTGGGGTCTGAGGAGCTTCCGGAGGTGAGGATGAAGATATGGCCGGCTAGGTGGCCGGCGGCGGTGAGGCGCGCGCGGAGGCTCTCGGCTTGCTCGGACGGGATTCGGGGGTTAAGGAGGATCGCGTTGGCGGCGGACTCGAAGTCGATCGGGCTCATTTCAGCTCCTCCCACGGCAGGTTCTCGAGGAGGTCGTCGAAGCCGATTCCAGTGCCTTCCGGCGGGATCAGGACGGGGCCGTTGGTTCGCAGCCGTTCGGAGAAGGCGTTCGGCTCGTAGACGTCGTGGGTGAGGAGGCCGCAGGTTTCGACCGTCTCGGCCTCGACGATGTTCGCCGCCGCGGCGTAGGCGGCGAAAGCCTGCCCCACCGGGTGGTCGAGGTAGCTGGTGTAGCAAACCCGGAGGCCCGTGTTCTTGACAAGGAAGGTGTAGTCCAGAGCGGCGTTGACCGCGGACTTGTAGACCACGACCTCGGCGGCACGACGGGCACTCGCGTCGGGCATGCGGAGCGCGAGGTCCAGGGCTAGGCGACAGCCGGTGCGAGCTCGGATCGAGCGCCACACCTCGTCGTTGAACGGGGCGGGGTCTTCGAGCCAGTCGATCCAGGAGAGGCCGCCAGTTCCGGAGCGCAGCCGATCTACCAGATTGACGACGGATTCGAAGTCTAGCCGCGCGTTAAAGTCGATGCGCGCCCTGACTCCGAATTCTTGGCAGAGCCCTCCGATGTGGGTGAGCCACGGCCAATCGGCATCGGGATCGTCGGTTGCCTTCACCTTGACGACGGTGAAGCCCTTGAGCTTGGCTTCATGCAGCTTTAGGTCGAGCTGATCCGGTTCTTCTGAAGCGGCATCCGGGATCGAAAGGTGACTGGGCGGAACGTTCAAGCCTGTGAAAAGCGACCGTTCGCCGCGGCGAGCTTCGGCGTCAACGAACGCGAGGAGGGTCGATTGATCCAGGATTGCCGTGAACCTGCGGGCCCTCCAAGCCTCGAGCTGCTCCCCTAATGGGACATCTCCCAGCTCTGGCCAGGGGTGGCAGTCGGCATAGCCGACGGAGCCATCGCGGAGCGTAAAGCGAAGGAGGGCGCCTTTACGCGGCGTGGCACCCATGGTTCGAGGCTGGAGCTCGTAGCGCCAGAAGGCCCGGCCGGTGATGTTGGACATTAGCGCGGGCACCTCGAGCCTTCCGGACGACGCACAGGGCGTCGACTACGGTTCATTTCCCCCCACCCTCGCACGCTTCGCGGCGAGGACTCCCCCCGATGGGGGGAGAGATGCGCGGTGTCGCACGCTTCGCGGCGAGGACTCCCCCCGGTGGGGGGAGAGATGCGCGGTGTCGCACGCTTCGCGGCGCGGACTCCCCCCAGAGGGGGAGAGACGCGCGGTGTGGCACCCTTCACGGCAGGCGTCCAAACTTGGAGAAGTCCGGTTTTCGCTTCTCGAGGTAGGCGTTCTTCCCTTCCTGCGCTTCCTCGGAGAGGTAGTAGAGCAAGGTTGCGTTGCCGGCCAGGTCGAGAAGTCCGAGCTGGCCGTCGCAATCCGCGTTGAGGGCCGACTTGAGGCACCTCAGCGCCAACGGCGAGTGCTGGAGCATTTCGCGGCACCACTTCAGGGTTTCCTTCTCGAGGTCGGCGAGGGGAACGACGGCATTGACGAGACCCATGTCAAGGGCTTCCCGGGCGTCGTACTGGCGGCAGAGGAACCAGATTTCCCGGGCCTTCTTCTGACCCACGATGCGGGCCAGGTATGAGCTGCCCAGGCCCCCATCGAAAGAGCCGACCTTCGGGCCGGTTTGACCGAAACGGGCGTTGTCGGCGGCGATGGTGAGGTCGCAGACGACGTGCAGCACGTGGCCGCCGCCGACGGCGTAGCCGGCGACCATGGCGACGACCGGCTTGGGCAGAGCGCGGATCACCTTCTGGAGGTCGAGCACGTTCAATCGGGCATAGCCCGCTTCGTCCACATAACCGCCGTGGCCACGCACGCTTTGGTCGCCGCCGGAGCAGAATGCCTTGTCGCCCTCGCCGGTGAGGATGACGACCCCGATCGAGCTCTCGTCGCGACAGATGTCGAAGGCCTCGAGCATCTCCTTGACGGTTTGTGGCCGGAAGGCGTTGCGCTTCTCTGGACGGTTGATGGTGATCTTAGCGACCCCGTCGGCGGTGCGCTCGAGCTTGATGTCTTCGAAGGTTTGGATGGTCGTCCAGGTTTCGGTCATGCGGTTTCTCTCATAGTGGCGCGAAGTCGGCGATGGCCCGCTCGAAGGCGTCCGGCGCCGTCCATGGAAGTCGGTGGCCGGCGCCGGGGATCAGCGTGCATCGAAAGTTCGGGTTGAGGGCGGCGCACTCGCGGGCGAGGGCCGCGTATTTTGCATCGCGCTCGCCGGCCAGCCAGAGAACCGGGGTTTGGAGGTCTTTCAGTTGAGGGCGTAGGTCTTCCTGGCGGGCGACGGAGCCCCGAAGCAGAGCAAGCCAGAGGTGGTCGCGGTCGAAGTCGGCTTCGCGGCGCGGGAGGGGATTGGCGCCGTCGGCGGCGAAGACGGATTGGGAATTCCAGGCCGAGACCACGTCCTCCCAGGGGTCGTGCCGGAAGCGACGGGCCCATTGCCCGTCGCTTTCGAGGCGCGGCATGCGCTCCGAGGGATTCGAGAGGCCGGGGGAAGCGGACACGATGATCGCCCGACCCCAACGCTCGGCGCCGGGGGCGAGGAGCATGTGGAGCGCGATGCGGCCGCCCATGGAGTAGCCGAGGAGGGTTTCAGCCTTCTCCCTCCCTTCGCGGTTCATCATGCGAGCCAGTTCGGGCAACGCCGAGTCGCCCGGTCCCCCCGGCAGTGCCGCCAACATCGGCATCCAGTCCGGCTTCGCTGCTCTCGCCGTGCAGGGGATCGCATCCCAATCGGCCGGCAGCCCGAGAAAGCCGTGAAACGCGGTCACGCGAGAAGCTCCTCGTACCCGTTCCAGAAGCGCGCGGTCGACTCGGCGTCCGGGCGTAGCTCGACGACCCGGACTCCCTGACCGAGCGACGAGATCTCCTCGACCGAGTGGCAAAGCTGGTACTGCATTCCCCACATCTCGGCCCAACTCTCGAACGCCAGTCCGTGTGCGTTGAGGAACTCGGGCCGGCCGAACATGCGCTCGAAGATTCGACCGCCTGAGTTGTTGATCACGGCGATCGTCGCCTGAATGCCGGGCATCTGGCCAAGCACCCAAGGTCCCGACTGGTCGTAAAGCGCGGTCAGGTCGCCGAGGAGCGCCCAGTTGGCGCGACCGGCGCGACACGCGCCTAGGAAGGTCGAGACTTGACCGTCGATGCCGTTGAGCCCGCGGGAGGCGGTCACCTCGTATCCGCGCTGCTCGCGGGTTGCGGCAAGGTCCCATTCCCGGATCGGAAGGCTGTTTCCGAGATAGACGCCGGCGCCAGGTTCGATGCGGCGGGAGAGCGCCCGGAACAAACCGGGTTCGGATCGAGGCTCTTGGCCCAGCAGCCCCTGGAGGCGGGAAGCGAGCACATGGTCGTTTGCAGCCAGGCCGGTTGTGTCCACTTTGACGCGTGCGATGCTGGTCATACCCAGGATTTCTGCAACCGAGCCGAGGCCAAGCTTCGAAGCTCTCCCGAGCCCCGAGAAGCCGAAGCGGCTCACCGACATGACGGGCAGCATCGCCTGCCGGTCTTCGAGGTCGCGCCAGATCCGGTGGGTAGGCACGCCGCCGATCCGAACGACGGAGTCGACCGGATAGCCGGCCGCGGCCGTGCGCGCGAACAGGCGGTCGCCGATTGCCAGGCTGAGCGAGCCGAGGGTGACCGACTCGCGCAGGCCGGAAGGCGCCTCCGCATAGACGGGGGCGCCGAGCTCGAGCAGGAACCGCTCTACCGGGTTCCGCTCCTCGGGAAGCAGGGCGCCGAGGATGACGAGCGGGGCTCGCGAGGCCCCGAGGAACCCGGTCAGCGCCTTGGCGGGCGCATCAATCCACTTCTGGGAGCCGGGGGCAGGCGGCGGGGTTGGCTCGGCGCCCGGCTCCTCGAAGCAGACGTTGACATGGAGCGGCGCCGCGACCTCAAACCCGCTCAGGTCCAGCCGCTCACTTCCTTCCAAGTCGAATGAGCCAACCGTGTAGGGTTCGAAGAGATTCTTCTGTTCGGCGGCCTGGGGGGCGCCGCTAGCGCGAAAGCGGCGTGGCCGGTCGGCGGTCAGCAGAATCAGAGGCGTTCCCGAGTAGAAACCCTCCATCGCCGCGGGCAGCAGCTCGCCGGCGGCGGTGCCGGAGGTTGTGCAGACGGCGACCGGCTCACCGAGCGCGCGCGCCCGGCCGAGAGCAAAGAAGGCCGCCGAACGCTCCTCGAAATGCCATGTCGCCCGGAACGACAAGCCGGCGAGAAGCTCCACGAACGGCGCGTTGCGGCCGCCCGGGCAGACGACGATCTCGCGGACCCCGGCAAGTTGGAGCTGATCGAGAACGTGGCGCGCGAGCTGCGAGTTCACAACCCGAGAGCCTGCTGAATGGCATCGAGCTTGGAACCGAGCTCGTTCCACTCGCGCTCGAGCCGACTCGGCCCGACGACCCCGCACCCGGCGTGAATCACGGAGCCTTCGCGCGTCCACTGAACGTTGCGGATGGCGACCAGGCACCGGGCGGCCGCGCCGTCGGGTGGCACGAGGCCGAACGGCGCCCCGAAG
>DATGIR010000100.1:0-4516 GCA_035295605.1 Fimbriimonadaceae bacterium
GTCTCGAATACGGACATGAGCACGTCCTGCGGAAGGATGCTGACCACCGAAATATAGAACTCGCGACGAACGTCGAGCTCGTTCCTTTTCGGCCCGGTCGGCTCCTCCTTGAGCGTATCGACCACGCGTGCGCGTAGCTGCTCGCCGTCGTACATGAAGCGCCAACCCTTGTCGTCGCTGGTCAGGAATCCGCCAGCAGCCTTGGCGGCCGCGCTCAAGAATTCGCGCTCAGGCATGTCGGTGACGTAGGCGCTCAGGGCGAGATCGCGCATCAGGTAGTCGACCCGAAGCGGTTTGCTCCATTTCGCGCTCGCCAGCGCCTCGATCGAAATGGCAGGGGCGCCCTTGGTGTGGAGGGTCAGCTTCCCGTCTTTGACCGCCTCCTCGGGCACGTGGGCTCCAACCGTCGGTGCGGCCTTGAGGGCGGGGGCGAGGAGTTGAAAGTGGGTACCGACGAACTCGTGGTCGGAGAAGACGGGGTCGCCGCCGGGAGCCATCGTGAGGTGGGCGCCCTTCCGAATCGTCTGGGCGAGGATGTCTGTGCCGCCGGCTTCGTAGCTGAACTTTTCGACCGTGCCCGCCTTGGACGTGACGATGACGACATTCTTCTCGGTTGCGTCCGCGAGTGACTTTGCGAGGTCGTCGTACGACCCGCCTCCGAAGGCAGTTGCCGCGAGCGCGAAAGAAAGCAGCATCACACATATATTGACGTTCACTTATGACCGTCGTTTCCGCCCTGGGCTCCAAGCGCCCTGGCAACCTAGCGCCCTGGAAACCTGGCGACCTCTCCAAGTGCCATACTGAATTGAAAAGCCAAGGAGGCCCAATGCCAGCTTTTCGCGAAGGATTAAGCTTCGACGACGTTCTGCTCATTCCCAAACAAACGACAATCCTTCCCAGCGAGGTCGACACGTCGACCGAGTTCCTGCCCGGAATAACCCTTCAGACCCCCATCGTCTCCGCGCCGATGGACACCGTGACCGACGCGCGGCTCGCCATCGCCATGGCCCGAGAGGGCGGCGTCGGCGTCCTTCACCGAAACATGTCCATCGACGCCCAAGCGGCCGAGGTGGACCGCGTCAAGCGCTCCGAGTCGGGCGTCATCACCAAGCCTTTCCATCTCGGCCCGTGCCACACGATCCAGGACGCGGTCGACATCATGGAGCGCTATCACATCTCAGGCGTACCCATCGTCGATGAATCCGAGAAGCTCGTCGGCATCCTTACCAACCGCGACATCCGCTTCGTGACCGACTACAACGTGCCCATCCGCGAACGGATGACCAGCAAGCACCTGGTGACCGCCAAAGTCGGCACCACCCTCGAGCAGGCCGAAACGACCCTCGCCGAGCACCGCATCGAAAAGCTTCCCATCGTCGACGCCGACGGCCGCTTGAAGGGCCTCATCACGATTAAGGACATCCTCAAGGTCAAGCGCCACCCGCTCGCGACGAAAGACCATAAGGGCCGGCTGGTCATCGGCGCCGCCATCGGCGCGCTGCGAGAGCCGCTGGAGCGCGCTTCCGCCCTCGCCGACGCCGGCGCCGACTTCATCGTCATCGACGCCGCCCACGGTCACAGCCGGGGTGTCATGGAGTGCATCAAGCTCCTCAAGTCCAAGCTTCCCGACCTCAAGGTCATCGCCGGCAACGTGGCTACTAAGCAAGGGGTTAAGGACCTCCATGCCCTCGGGGTGGATGGCCTCCGCCTCGGCATTGGCGCGGGTTCCATCTGCACCACGCGCGTCGTGGCAGGGGTCGGTGTGCCCCAGTTCACCGCCGTCCTCGACTGCTGCGAGGAGGCCAATAAGCTCGGCATTCCCACCATCGCCGACGGCGGCATAAGAAGCAGCGGCGACATCGTCAAGTCGCTGGCGGCGGGAGCCAGTTCGGTGATGATCGGGAACATGTTCGCCGGCTGCGAGGAGAGCCCGGGCGAAGTCGAAATCTTCCGCAACCGCGCCTACAAGGTGTATCGGGGCATGGGCTCGGTCGGGGCGATGAAGCAGGGCTCCAGCGACCGATACATGCAGATTAAGGAGAGCGGAGGAGTGATCGTTCCCGAAGGCGTGGAGGGCCGCGTACCGTACAAGGGCGCCCTCAGCGATTCGATGAGCCAGCTTATCGGCGGTCTCCGCTCCGGCATGGGCTACGTGGGCGCCGCCACCCTGAAAGATCTTCGCGATCGCGCCGAGTTCCTCAAGATCACGAACGCGGCGCTCCGTGAGAGTCATCCTCACGACATCAGCATCACCAAAGAGCCGCCGAATTACACGTCGCCCTACGCCACGTCGGATTCTGAGTAGTGGGGAGTGGGGAGTGGGGAGTGGTGAGTGGAGAGTCAAACGCTCGACAACCTGACAACGTGAGGACCTGAGGACGTTGACCTCCCTGACTCTCCTGACCCTCCTGACCTTCCTGGCTGGACCGGACACGGGCTCCCCGAATGTCTGGCTCTGCCCCCCGGGAGGGAAGTTGGAGCGAGCCGGCCGCGACGGCGACTCGATTCAAAAGTACGACGCTTTGCGCGGTTCGGGCACGTGCGTGTTCCGGGGACGTCAGATCGCGTTTCAGGACGGAGCAGGGTTGCCGTGCGTGGTCGGCTCGGGTGGCGTGGTTCGGACGGACGCCTCCGCGCCTCACGTCGTCGGGTGGCGCGAGGCCGAGCCGCTGATATGGGACGGCACGATGATCAAAACCCTAGCCGGCATCAACCTCGCCGCTCAGCCCCGGACGGGCGATACCCCGGTGTTCGCCGACTTCTTCGGGGACGCGGGCACCCTGGTGACCCGAACCGCTTCCGGCTCGATCCGCTTTGGCGTCACCGGCAGCCCGCCGCTCTTCGCCGACTTCGGCGAATGGACGCTTGTCGCGGCGCGAATGGTGAACGCCACCTCCGGGCTGTTCGTGCTCCAGGGCATGGGCTGGGCGGTCGTGCGGGTCGCCCACGGAAGGGCCGAGATCGTTGCCAGCCAGCGAGAGGATCGGCTCGACGTCCTGCTCGCATCCGACGGCCGGGCGTACATTGTCCACCACACCGAAACGGAGACCGACCTGCCCCGGCCCGCGACCGACCTGGCCGAACTGAACCAAACCGGCGCGCCCGAGCCGTTTTGCCGCCTCCGAGGCGATGTGGACGTCATCGACGTCGATCGCGCGCTTAAAGTTGCTTACCTGGTCGCGAAGAGCGGGAAGAGCAGCCTCTACTCAAAGGTGAGTTACGGCTCCTTCGACGATCCGGTGGCGCTTAAAGAGGTCGCCTGGGTTCTGCCGGCATGGGGCGGCGGCGGTTTCGATGCTACGCGGCCCTAGCTGTGCGCCACCACCGCCGCCCGAATCACCGTGTCGAACTTGTTCCCCACCATGTCGTCCATCGTCGCGAGGATCTTTCCGGTCTTTCCGTCCACCAACAGCACGAACGGCAGCGTGTTCAGTGAGAGCGCCCGGACGGCGTCGCCCTGCCACGACTTCCCGTCGAAACCGGTCGTCCAGGGCATCTGGGCGGTCGCCTGTTTGACGGCCTCCGTCTCGCCGGCCCGGTTAAGGCTCAGGCCAAGCACCGAGAAGCCGAGGTTCTTGAACGAGTCGTAAGCGCGGGAAACCCGCGGCAACCAGTCGAGGCTCGGTTTGCTCCACGAGGCCCAGGCATAAATCAGCACCACCCGGCTCGAAAAGTCGGCCGGGAAGTTGACGGGTCTTCCATCGGTCGAGGTGGTCGCAAAGGTTGGCGACGGCTGGTTGGCGGCGAGCTCACGGGGCAACGGAATCTCGGCCACCCTCTCGCTCGGGACGAAGCTTGCCGTGCCCTCGGCAAGGTCCACCGCTCGTAAGACCAGGGAGGTCCCGTCCACCGTAAACGGCGCCTCGCCGACGTACTCCTCCGCCGGCCCCGAAATGACGCCGTTGCCCTTTCGGTCGAGGCCGAGCTTGGCTCCGGCCGGCTTGCCATCTGCAAAGCCTCTGCCGCCGTCCACCAGGTAGAAGGGCACGTCGTGCTTGCCGAGGGTCACCTTGCCGGCGTAGCCGTAATCGGTGATCGCTTCGAGTCCCTTCGGTCCGGTTTGGACGAAGAGCACGTTGCACGCAACACGCCTGCCCTTGAAACCAAGCCGTACCTGAGCGTAACCGCTGGCGTCGCCCGTCGCCGACTTGGCGTTCCAGACGGCGGGTGGATCGTTGGTGAGGTCGCCGTCGCCGTTGGAGTCGACGAATAGCTTTCGATTCTTGGCCACGGTCCCCAGCAGCAGGAGGAACCGCGATCCCCCCAGTTTGAGCGTCCCGAAAAGCGGTCCCGTGACGCCCGCCGGCAACTTGTTGAGACCCGCCGGCCGCTTGGTGGAAAGCGGCACATCGAGCGCGGCCGGCGTGCCGAGGTGCCTGCCCATTCCGCCGGCTACGAGCGTCAGCGGTACGGTTTGCGGTTTGTCCTGTGCCGCCAGAGTCAGCGCGACAAGGAGGAGGGGAAGGGGCATGCCCTCATGTTACGCGACCCGCTTTAAGCCAAAATAGGCCCCATG
>DATGIR010000101.1:0-9294 GCA_035295605.1 Fimbriimonadaceae bacterium
ATCGAGTCCGAAGTCTATCTGGGCGATCTCCCGCTCATGACCGACAAGGGCACGTTCATCATCAACGGCCGCGAGCGCGTCATCGTCAGCCAGCTCAGCCGCTCCCCCGGCCTCTACTTCGAAGAGGGCGTGGACAGCTCGATGCAGGTCATCGTCTCCGCGCGCGTCATCCCCAACGAAGGCCCGTGGCTCGAAATCGAGTCGGACGCCAACCTCGTCGTCCGCACCCAGATTAGCCAGACCAAGAAGCTGCCCCTCACCCAGCTCATCAAGGCCCTCAGCGTTTTCGAGAAGGGCCGAGCCCGGCTGAACACGACCCTCGCCAAGGCCGTCGGCAAGCGCATCCTCGAGCCCGTCGTCGATCAGGACACCGGCGAGGTGCTCATCAGCCCCGGAGCCATCGTCACCGCCGAGCAGGCCGCCGCCCCCGGCGCCGACAAGCGGGCTGTCATCGCCGAAACTCCGCTCAGTTCCAACGAAGAGATCCTCAAGGTCTTCAGCCGGCACCTCACCCTCGAGAATCCGACCGCCGACGACCTCACCGGCAAGCGCGTCACCTCGGATATCAAGGAAGGCTCGGAGATCATCATCCGCTCCGGCGAGCGCATCGAGCGCGAGACCGCCAAGAAGATCGAGTCGATGGAGCTCAAGTCCATCGACGTCGTCGAGGTTCTCAACTTCGTCGAAGCAACCCTCGAGCAGGACCCGACCACCAACGCCCGCGAAGCGCTCCTCGACATCTACAAGCGGCTCCGCCCCGGCGAGGCCGCCAACGAGGAAGCCGCCAAGCAACTCGTCTACGGCCTCTTCTTCGACGTTAAGCGCTACGACCTCGGTAAGGTCGGCCGCCGCTTCCTCAACCAGAAGCTCGGCGTCGATATCCCCCTCGGCACCCGCAACCTGACCGCCGAAGACCTCGCCAGCATCCTCTACGCGATGGTCCCCTACATCCTGCGTGAGAGCGAGCGGGACGACATCGACGACCTCAAGAACAAGCGCGTCCGCTCCGTCGGCGAGCTGCTGCAAAGCCAGCTCCGCCTGGGCTTCGTCCGCATGGAAAAGGTCGCCCGCGAGCGCATGACCTCGACCGATCAGGAGAACCTCCTGCCCGGCATCATCCTCTCCGTCAAGCCCGTCAGCGCGTCCATCAAGAGCTTCTTCTCCTCGAACCAGCTCTCGACCTTCATGGACCAGACGAACCCGCTCAGCGAGATCACCAACAAGCGGCGCCTCTCGTCCCTCGGACCCGGCGGTCTGCAGCGAACCAGCGCCAAGCTGGAAGTCCGCGACGTCCACCGGTCCCACTACGGCCGCATCTGCCCCATCGAGACGCCGGAAGGCCCGAACATTGGCCTTATCTCCCAGCTCACGACCCATGCCCGGGTCGACGAGTTCGGCTTCATCATGACCCCCTACCGCCGGGTGGTCGATGGCAAGGTCCTGGATGACATCGTCTACCTGACCGCCCAGGAGGAAACCGGCCTGCTCGTCGCTCCAGCCGACGTCGAAACCGACGACGGGGGCCTCATCAAGACCGAGCGGCTGCAAGTCCGCTGCGCAGGCGGCGACCTCGGCGGCGCCAGCTACCCGATCGTCCCGCGCGACCGCATCAACTACATGGATGTCTCGCCGGTGCAGATCATCTCGGTCGCCACGGCCCTCATCCCGTTCCTCGAGAACGACGACGCCAACCGCGCCCTCATGGGCGCCAACATGCAGCGCCAGGCCGTGCCCACCCTCCGCTCCGAGCGCCCCATCGTGGGCACCGGCTACGAGCGCACCGCCGCCGTCGACTCCGGCGCCGCCGTAATCGCCCGCAGCCAGGGCACCGTCACCACCGTCACCGCTCAGGAAATCACCCTGAAGACCGACGACGGCGCCACCGAGACCTACCCGCTCATGCACATGGTGCAGAGCAATAAGTCGACCAGCTTCACCCACCGCCCCGTGGTCACCCCCGGCCAGCGCGTGCTCAAGGGCGACCCCCTTGCCGACGGCGCCTGCTGCGATAACAGCGAACTCGCCCTCGGTAAGAACGTGCTCGTCGCGTTCATGCCCTGGAACGGCTACAACTACGAAGACGCCATCCTCATCTCCGAGCGCCTCGTCAAGGACGACGTCTACACGTCCATCCACATCGAGCGCCACGAGACCGAGGCCGTCGACACCAAGCTCGGACCCGAAGAGATCACCCGCGACATCCCGAACGTCGGCGAGGACGCCCTCAAGGACCTCGACGAGAACGGCATCATCCGCGTCGGCGCCGAAGTCCGGCCGGAAGACATCCTCGTCGGAAAGGTCGCCCCCAAGGGCCAGGTCGAAATGACCGCCGAAGAGCGCCTCATCATCGCCATCTTCGGAAAGAAGGCCGAAGAGACCCGCGACGTCTCCCTCCGCCTGCCCCACGGCGAGAAGGGAACCGTCATCGACGTCAAGGTATTCAGCCGCTACAAGTACCTCAGCCCGTCCATCAACTACGTCTACAAGGAATCCAAGAAGCGCGAGCGCCTCATCTGCGACCGTACCGATGAGCCGCTCCTTCAGATTCCCGGCGACGAGCTGCCCGCCGGCACCAACATGACCGTCCAGGTTTACACCGCCACCAAGCGCAAGCTCATGGTCGGCGACAAAATGGCCGGCCGCCACGGCAACAAGGGCGTCATCTCCAAGGTCCTCCCGGTCGAGGACATGCCGTTCCTCAACGACGGCACCCCCGTCGACATCGTGCTGAACCCACTCGGCGTTCCCAGCCGAATGAACATCGGCCAGATCCTCGAGACCCACCTCGGCTACGTCGGCAAGATCCTTGGCATCCACTACAAGTGCCCGGCCTTCGAGGGCGCCACCGAGGGCGAAATCCTCGGCGAGATGACCCGCCTGGCCGAGCACATGCGCTGCCAGGTCCTCGGCGCCTACGTCAACACTGAGCTTCACCTTAACGTCAACTTCGAACGGGACGACTCCCTCGCCTCCATGCTCGAGAAGACCGAAGCCAAGCTTCGCCGGCTCAACGCCGACGGCCTCGAGCGCATCTCCCGCATCGTCGGCTCCGAGCCCGCCAAGTCGACCCAGGAGCTCCTGGACACCGACTTCGAGTCATGGATGCCCGAAGAGCGCGCCGAGGATGAAACCGCCGGCACGCCTGCCAAGGTCAAGGACGCGGTCTACGCCAACGTCATGGCCAAGATCGACACGAACATCTTCCGCCGCGCCGGCATCGACCCCAAGAGCTGCAAGAGCACCCTGCGGGACGGCCTCACCGGCGAAATGGTCCCCAACCCCATCACCGTCGGCATGATCTACATGCTCAAGCTGGAGCACCTCGCGGACGAGAAAATCCACGCCCGCTCCATCGGCCCATACTCCCTCGTCACCCAGCAGCCGCTGGGCGGTAAGGCGCAGTTCGGCGGCCAGCGCTTCGGCGAAATGGAGGTCTGGGCCCTGGAAGCCTACGGCGCCGCCTACACCCTCCAGGAGCTGCTGACCATCAAGTCGGACGACGTGATGGGCCGCGTAAAAGCGTACGAGAGCATCGTCAAGGGCGAGGCGCTGGCCGAGCCCGGCATCCCCGAGTCCTTCAAGATCCTGGTGAACGAGCTCCGCTCGCTCTGTCTGAAGGTGTCGGTCGAGGATATCGCCAACAAGGAAATCCCGCTCAAGGATCTCGACGAACTCTCCGGCGGCGACGACATGCGCCTCGCCCGCTCGGTCGGCTTCTTCAACTAACACTCACCCCGCGCGTCTCCTCTCCCCCCGTAGGCGCCGGTAACGCCCGGCGCGTCCCGCGCGTCTCCTCTCCCTCCGGGAGAGGTCCCCGCGGCTCCCGCCGCGGGGGGTGAGGGCGTACACCACCCGCGTCTCCTCTCCCCCCGGGAGAGGTCCCCGCGGCTCTCGCCGCGGGGGGTGAGGGCGTACACCACCCGCGTCTCCTCTCCCCCCGGGAGAGGTCCCCGCGGCTAACGCCGCGGGGGGTGAGGGCGTACACCACCCGCGTCTCCTCTCCCCCCGGGAGAGGTCCCCGCGGCTCCCGCCGCGGGGGGTGAGGGCGTACACCACCCGCCCCCGAAACCCAACTCCCGAAACCTACTCCAGCTCCTCGAACGCCCCCAACAACCCCCGGTACCGCTCCCACCGCCCCACCGACGTCGTATAAACCGGCTTCCGCGCCTGAACCGCGCTCGGCGTCGTGATCGGCCGGCTCGCCGAAGCCCCCGTCAGCGCCGCCTCGTCCCACTCCATCCCGCAGAACTCGACCAGCCGCCGCGCGGTTCCGTCCCGGTCCGCCACCACCTGCTCGTACTCGATCTCCAGTAGCCCCTCGCCCCCGAGCACCGCCCGCCAGTGCTCCATCAGCCGCAGATACTCCCGGTACCCGAACACGATGTTCGCCTTGTCGTGCGCGAACTCGTTCGGCGCCGCGTTCGGCGTCGTCCAAATCGAGAGGCACGTGTCCACCGGATTCCGCCGAACGTGAATGATCCGCGCCTTCGGAAACGCCAAACGCAACAGTCCGAGGCGCAGGTAGTTCCCCGGCAGCTTGTCCGTCACGTGCGGCGCGTTCAGCTCAAGCTTCCCGAGCACGTCCAGGTAGGTCCTCCCCAGCGCGTCCAGCCGCTCCCGGTCCACCGCCCCGCCCGGAACCGCCTCCTCCCAGTGCGCCTGCCAAAACCGCTGCTCCCCGCCCGCGCCCACGGAGGCGTGCGAGGCCAGAATCTGCTCGACCAACGTCGTCCCCGAGCGGATCATCCCCACGATGAAAACCGGCAAAACCGAGTCGCTCCCACCCTCCGCCAGAGACAACAGCTCCCGCGTGAACGTGTCGATCGTCCACTGAATCTGCGCCGCGTACGTCGTCCGGTCCAGCACCCCGTCCCCGAACTTCAGCCGGTATGCCAGCGCGTTCGCCGCATCGAACCGCTCCATCGCCTCGGCGTACCGCCCCAAATCCTCGTAGGCCTTGCCGAGCCCATAGTGCAGGTAGCTCGCCTCCAGCGGCGCCAGCCGCTCGTCCGCCAACACCCGCTCCATCCGCGCCACCAGCGCCTCGCCCCCCGAAACAACCTTCGTGGTTTGCGCGATCAGGCAGTACGCCGCGCCCTGCTGAGGCCGCGCCCGTATCGAATCCTCCAGCGCCTGAACCCCCTCCGGCTCCTTGCCCACCGAGATCAGGCAGCGCCCCAGCAAGGTCAGCGCCGTCGCATCGTCCGGGTTCGCGCCGAGGTACGACCGCGCGTGCCGCTCGGCCTCCGCCGGCCGGTTGGCCTCCAGCAGCGTCTCCAGCAGCAAGTGGTGCGCCGCCTTGTTCTTGGGGTTCAGCTGAATCGCGCTGGTAGCTGCCCCCGCCGCCCCCGCCAAATCCGCCGCCGCCAGCCGCACCTTCCCGATCCCTAAATGCGCGTCCGACAGCCGCGGATCGAGCTCCAAAGCCCGAGAGTAAGCACCCAGCGCCTCCGGCAATCGCCCCGCGCTCAAAAGCGCGATCCCCAGGTGCAGAAACACCATCGCCGAGGTCGGCGCCAGCTCCGCCGCCCGCCCGAGCAACTCGACCGCCTCCTCGAACCGCAGCGCGTCGATGCACGAAAGCCCGCCGTTGATGACCGCCTCCAGGTTCCCCGGCTGCAGCGCCAGCGCCTCCTGCCCGTACCGCAGCGACTCGGAAACCAACCCTTCCTTCCGGAAGATCCGCGAAAGCCACAGCCGGCTCTCGAAGTTGCCCGCGTCCGCCTCCGCCACCGCCGTCAGCAGCGGCTTGGCCTCCGCCACCTTGAACTGCTTGGCCAGCACCACCCCGAGCAGGGCGCGCAACCCCACGTCCGAAGGCGACCCGAGAAGCGCCTGCCGTGCCAATCGCTCGGCATCCACCAGCCGGCCCTGAAGGTGCGCCGCCTGCGCCGCGTTAACCAAATCTGCGTCGAGCGGCATCGGCGATCTATTTACCCCGTGCCCAATCCGCGGGCACAAAAAGAGGCCGGACCCGGGGGTACCCGAGTCCGGCCAATGGAGTCGCTATCCTCCGCCGGTCGTGGCGGGCGCGGCGCCCCCCGTCGTGCCGGTGGTAGCCCCGGCGGGCGGCGTATCGCCCTGGGGCTGCTTCGCGCCGTGAGGCTTCTTGTCCGCCAGCCCCTTCAGGCTGGGCGGACCGGAAAGCTCCTTGCGCAGCTTGGCGTCTTCGTCGGCGCTCGGACCGCTGCTGCCGCATCCGAGCACCGAAAGACTGGCCAAGCCTGCCAAAAGCAGGCTTGGCGCTCTCACGAACCTTGAGGCCAAAACGCCTTGATGGCCCGTTGGGTTCCGTTGTTGATCGGGACGGTCACGCCCATCAGGGTCCGCCACGGGGTCGCCTTGGCGTGCCCGTCCGTTCCCGTCCAGACCGTCAAGCCGGTCGGCTCTTGCGTCGGCGTTCCGCCCGGCCACGGATACCAGCCGACGGTCGGACCGTCGTTGTCCCGTTGTCGTGCCACTGGGGCCGTGGTGACCAGCTTGCAGCCGTAGGTGTTGAAATAGCACGAGGACCAGTAGAGGTCGAAGCTATCCGCATTGTCCTGCTGCCACATGAAGTCCCACGTTCCCGACTGGGCGATCATCACCTGATCGGCCGGGGCGGCGATGTTCGAGGAGGTCAAGGAGGGCGTCGCCCCCGCCTTGTAGCCGTAGGCGGACCAAATGATTCCGCCCGAGTTGTTCACCACGCCGCCGATGCCGTCGTAGACCCATTGCGCGCCCTTGGTCATAACGGAGCCGGTCGCCGAAGTGCCGAACACGTAGCTGCTGAAGGAGCCATCCGTAGCCGCCTGGCGTGGGCCCATGCCCCATTCGCCGTACAGCGAGAGCGCGAAGCCGGCGTCGGCATCGGCCCCGCTCACGTCCGCCGGAAGCGGACCCGTCGGATCTTGAAGAATTCCCCAGTTCTTCATGTACGGTTGGCACTTGTACGTGAAGGGGTAGACGTTCCAGCTGGCGTCGTATTCGACGGTCGGCGGGAACAGGTCGTCCGCGTCGTTCATGTACATCAGCTCGGAAAGCGCGAGCTGCTTGTCATTACTGAGGGCAACGGCGCCCTTGGCCATGCGCTTGGCCTGGGCGAATACCGGGAATAGGATGGCTGCGAGAATCGCGATGATCGCGATCACGACAAGGAGTTCAATTAAGGTGAACGCCTTTTTCCTGATTCGGGAGTTCATGGGACGCATCCTCCATTGGATGAGGAACGATGGGCCGTAGCGGTCGACCCGTTGTCGATGAGAGGGGCATCCAGCAATAGATGTCTATAGGCTGCCGGCGGTCCCATTGTCATTCGCTCGATGACAAGGTCCGCCGCTAGTTGCCCGATGCGTTGGAAATCCTGGTTGAGGGTGGTGAGATGCCCACCCTGCGGCACCCACCGAAGCGTGCCGTCGAAGCCGACCAGCGAGATGTCGCCCGGAATCGAAAGGCCGCGCTGCGTCAGCGCGTCTCGCGCCTGAAGCGCCATGTGGTCGTTGATGCAGAACACCGCGCTCGGCGGCGCCTTGAGCGCCAGCGCCGCCCCGATGAGCTGCTGCACGCCCTCCGGCTCGTCGATCGAGTCCCGCAGCACCAGCTCCCCGTCGTAGGGAATGCCGGCATCCTTCAGCGCCCGCCGGTACCCGGCCTCGCGCTCGCGCACGCTGGAGCACCCGTCGATGTTGGTGATGAGCGCGATCCGCTTGTGCCCAAGCGAAACCAAGTGCTGCACCGCCGCCTCCGCCGCCGCCTCGTTGTTGGTTCCCACGTAATCCGCTTCGAACCCCGCCGGCGGCAGTCGGTCGATGAACACCAGCGAGACGCCCCTCGCCCTCAGCGTGCGCAACGGGCCGAGATTCCGCTCGTGCCCGAGGTGCCATATGATTGCGCCGCTGTGCTCGGGGTCGTCCGCCAGGTTGTGCAGAAACCGCGACTCGGCCTCGTAGATCGAGTCCCAGTTGCCGCCTTGGGCGTGCCCCACCACCAGCCGGATGTCCTCTTCCAGGCCCGCCCGGTGGATGCCCTTCATGATCGAGGACGCCGCGAAGTCGGCGGTGTTGGGCCAAAGCCAGATGCAGATCTGCTTGCGGTCCGTTTTGGTCGGACGGCGGGTCTTTCGGATCACCGGCCGGCAGTTGGCCTTCGACTCGATGACCCCGCTCGCGGCAAGCTGCTTCAGCGCCAGTCGAACCACCCCGCGGCTCACCCCGAACCGGCTGGAGAGCTCGCGCTCGCTCGGCAACCCCTGCCCGTGGGCGAACTCGCCGGAGTGGATCAGCTCGGTAATCCGCTCCGCGACCGAGCTTGCCAGCGGCGAACCAACGCCCGGAAGATCGAGGGTTCTGGATCGTTCAGCGTGGACCATTCGTGACCAAGTAGGACCGGATTGAGTGATAGGATAACACTCTTTTCATGAATCTGCGCTGTTTTTGAAACATGGATTCAAAAACACCCAGTTTGGTCCCAAATGGTCCTCCCAATGACGTCTCTTCTCCCCCCGAAACCTAAAACCCGAAACCTGAAACCTGAAACCTAAAACCCCAAACCTGAAAACCTAAAAACCTGAGGACCCGAGGACCTGTAAACCTTCCCCACCGTGTGGCACCGGCTTCAGCCGGTGAATATCTGCGTCATCCCCCACCGTGTGGCACCGGCTTCAGCCGGTGAATATATGCGTCATCCCCCAACGTGTGGCACCGGCTTCAGCCGGTGCGTGTCCTGCGTGTCCGGGCTCGCCGCCGACCCAACAACCCCGCACAACCCACCAAAATAGCGACCGCCGAACCGGGCTCGGGCGCAGGACTCAATTCGCCCGCCAGAACCGTCGCAGAACTACCCCCCGAACCAAAGGCGTTCGTCAACGTGACCGCCAGCGTCCCCGAACCCCCTCCCACCCTCGACGGGTCGAACCCTCCCGTCCCGGCGATGTAGGACCAGAATCCGTCCGCCGAGAGATTCCCGTTGGCGTCGTAAGTCGAACTCGTGAATTGGGCGAACAGGGTGAGCACGTCACCCGATCCGTCGGCGTAAACCAGGAGTCCCGAAATCAGAAACGTAGCGCCGGCCTGGTCGCTCGCGGTGAGGCTGGCCAGGGCGGGGAAGGAGCCGGTCGTGGAAGGCGGGTAGAGCAGGGACTCGGTTTGCGCTAGGGCCCCAAACCCGGAGGGCGCCCACGTTCCGTACGAGTCGAGGAAAATCGAATCCGCCCTGGCCGAACCGCATACGCACGCCATGAGCAGGACCAAGCAGCAACGAACCCGCATCCCCCCACAGTACTCCACCACTCCACTACTCCATCCCCCAATCTCCATC
>DATGIR010000102.1:0-9298 GCA_035295605.1 Fimbriimonadaceae bacterium
CGCGCGGTGGTCGATCCCTCCGCGCTCGAGGCGTACCTGCTTCACTTGGAAGAGCTCCTGCCGGAGCGGCTGAAGGGCGTCAAGGTCGCGGTCGATTGCGCCAACGGCGCCGCTTACTACCTCGCGCCCGAACTGCTGACCCGGCTCGGCGCCGAGGTGGTCGAAGCGAACTGCGATCCGGACGGCGACAACATCAACGTGGCGTGCGGCGCCACCCACCCGGCCACGATCTGCCGCATCACCAAGGAGGCGGTCGCCGACTTCGGCGTCGCGTTCGACGGCGATGCCGACCGGGCCGTCTTCGCCGACGCGAACGGCGAGCTGGTTAACGGCGACCGGATGATGGGAATCTGGGCGGCTGTACACCAGGAGAGTGGGGAGCTCGAGCCCAAGTCGGTCGTCGGAACCGTCATGAGCAACGGCGGCTTCGAGAAATACCTCTCGGACCGCGGGATCCGGCTTTTGCGAACCCAGGTGGGTGACAAGTACGTGTCGCGCGAGCTGGCAGCCTCCGGAAGCCTGATCGGGGGCGAGCAGAGCGGCCATATCATCTTCCCGCGTCACGCGCCCTCGGGCGATGGCTTGCTGACGATGGTCGAGCTGCTGCGCGTCCTTCGAGTGAGCGGGACCCGCCTGGGCGACTGGACCAAGGCTTATGCGCCGTGGCCGCAGGTGCTCATCAATCTCTCGGTGCCGAATCCGAAGGATTGGGATGCGAACACGCGGGTGAAGGAAGCCGTGCAGGCCGCGACCGCGGTCCTGGCCGGGAAGGGAAGGGTCAACGTCCGACCAAGCGGCACCCAGCCGATGGTGCGGGTGATGGTCGAGGCCGATTCGTACGAACTTCGGGACGGCGCCGCCGCCGAAATCTTGCGCGCTATGCAGACCGAGCTTGGCGCGAAGGTCTACAGTCAGGTGGATCTCACCCATGCTCTTGGCGATTGACCTCGGCAACTCGGAGACCACGGTCGGCGTCTGGGACGGCGCCGAGTGGCGAGCCGTCTGGCGGCGTGAGACGTCGATTGTCGGCCGGTCCGACACGTTCGACATTTGGCTCCGAACCAACCTGGCAGAAAGCCAGTTGGCTACCGGTGTCGAGGGTGCGATTCTCGCATCGGTGGTTCCGGCCCAAACCGAAGGGGTGGAGCGAGCGGTGAGGACGGTGTGCGGCATGCCTACGGTTCAACTTCGTCACGATCCACGGCTCGGCATGGAAATTCGGTACTCCCCTCCCGACTCGCTCGGGGCCGACCGGCTCGCCAACGCGCTCGGGGCGCGGGCGCTATTGACGATGCCGGCCCTGGTTGTGGACGTCGGCACCGCGACCACCTTCGAGGCACTGGATCGCGGTGGGGCTTTCGTCGGCGGTGCAATCATGCCGGGACCGAAGCTGATGGCGGCCGCCTTGGCGCACGGGACTGCCGCGCTTCCCGAAGCCGCGATCGAGTTGCCGGCCGGCCCCATCGGGGGCTCGACCCTGACGGGGCTGCAAAGCGGAATCGTTCTCGGCCACGCTGCCGCGATTCAGAGCCTCGCAACTTCGATGGTCGCAGAGCTCGGCGCGGATACGACTGTGGTCGCTACCGGGGGCTTCGGCGAGCGGTTCCTGCCGCTTTGCCCCGTCCTGAGCCGCTACCTGCCCACGCTAACCCTGGACGGGTTGGTGGTCGCGTTCGGGCTGCTGTCGGCTTGACTGTGATAACGTAGCCCCATGTTCGGCCTCGTGCTCCTCGCCGCCGGAATTCAGGGACCAACCCCGCCGGACCTCCCCATCCGCGGCCTCCATCTCGCGGCTCCCAGCCCCGCCGAAGTGCCGACCCTGACGAAGTTCATCCGCGAAGCCTTACCCCGTGAACGCGTCAACACCCTCGTACTTGAGATCGACTACGGCTACAAGTTCAAGTCACGCCCCGAAATGGCCGACCCCATGGGCCTATCCGAGGCTGACGTCAAAGCGATCGTCCATGCCTGCCACGATGCCAAGGTCCGGTTGATCCCCCAAATCAACCTGCTCGGTCATCAGTCGTGGGCCAAGCACACCGACGCCCTCCTGACCAAGCATCCGGAGTTCGACGAAACGCCGGGCAAGTATCCCGAGAACAAAGGAATCTACTGCCGCAGCTACTGCCCCCTTGCGCCCGGGCTTCACGGGCTGCTGTTCGACTTGATCGATGAACTATGCGACGCGTGCGAGTGTGATGCCTTTCACTGCGGGATGGACGAGGTGTTCATCCTCGCCGACCCCGAATGCCCGCGCTGCAAGGGCAAGCCGACCGCCGAGCTCTTTGCCGGCGAGGTCAACACGCTTCACGACCATCTCAAGTCGAAGGGAAGGCAGATGTGGATGTGGGGCGACCGATTCCTCGACGGCCGCACGAATGGCCTCGGTGAGTGGGAAGCGAGCACAAACGGTACTCCCGACGCCATCAACCACGTGCCGAAGGACATCGTCATCTGCGATTGGCACTACGAAAGGGCCGAGCCGACGCCCGCCCTGTTCGCGCTGAACGGCTTCCAAGTCCTCGCCTGCCCGTGGCGGCAGGCGGATACCGCCAAGCAGCAAGTCGCCTTCATGCGGCTGCTACGGAGTGGCCCCAACCCGAAGATCGCCGAGAAGGCTCTAGGCGTTCTCCACACAACTTGGTGCGGCGCATCAGCATTCATCCGGGCGTATAGCGGTGACGAGAAAGCAGGAAAGGAGCCCGCCGAAAGCGCGGCCTGTTTCAAGGCAGTCATGAGAGCGGCGGCGCCTCTGATTTAGTGAGGCGTTAGCCGTCCCAGCAGCTCGAGGAAGCGTCCCTCCGGAGCCGGGTGCGCGGAAGCCTCCAGCCCGAGCCAGCAGACGCCCATGTTGAGGCGGATGCCGCTCACGCCGGCCGCCCGCGCCGCCTTGCCGAGCTTGCCGGCGAGAATCCAGTCGGGGAACGCGTCGCTGCCGGTGTCCTCCAGCAGGTAAGGCGCGGCGGCGCGCATCCACCGGTCGATGGGCTGAAGATAGATCGAATCCCGGTGCGCCACCCGCTCCTCCACGCCGAAAACGAAGATCCAATCCCTCAGCATCGTCGCCGCCACCTTGGGCCCCACCCCTCGAAGCTCCACGATGTCGAAGAAGACGGATTCGATGCGACCCGTCTCCTTTGCACAGTCGGCTGCGTACCGGGCCAGGCTTGTACCGGACTCCTGCGCGATCGCCTGGGCAAATCCGGCGAGCCCTACCACGACCCCGCGGTTCAAGTCCGGCGCCGCCTTTCGGCCGGCGGCCTCGGACGCCTCGCAGTAATTACGCCACACATCCTCGATCGAAAGGTTGGCCAGAGGGCGCCCGTCGCTCAACGCGGCGTCGAGGGCGCCGGTGGCCAGATCGGCGAGCGCCTTTCGCTCCTTTCCCCGCCGGGCGAACGCATAGCGCCCATAGACTGCCCGGAGGCACCCGACCGGATCGTCGAGTAGCGTGGCGATCTCGCTTTCGATCCACTCGCCCCGAGTTCCTCCCAGGGAATGTCCGAGCAGCTCCGATAGATACCTGTCGGCGGGCCCGGCCGCGATCGCCCTTGCCCTGGCTCCGCACCGTTCGGCCTCGGTGGCGCCGAGGGGGCGAGGCTCGTTAGGAGGGCGCTTTCCAACCATGAGGTATCGGTCGCTTATTGTAAGACGTATTCAATAGCGTCGGCGACGCCCCCTTCGTTGTTGTCTCCGACCACGCGCGCGGCAACGCACTTCACCTCCGGCATCGCGTTGCCCATCGCGACCCCGTGACCTGCCCAGGCGACCATCTCGACGTCGTTCAGGTAGTCGCCAACCGCCATGACCGCATCCCGATCGAGACCCAGGTGCGCGGCTAGGCGCTGGAGCGCCGCGCCCTTGTTGGCCATGCGCGGGAGGAACTCCAGGTACTCGGGCTCGCTTTCGGTGAGGGCGACCTCCGCGGGGTTGAACAGCGCGTGACCGCGGGTGGCGAGCTCTTTGATCTTCCCCGGCTCGGCGATGATCATCAGCTTGATCGCGTCGAGCGCGCGCATCGCCTCGAGTCCGATGCGCTCGGTCGGGATCGTCTTGGCGCGGGTGCGGTAGAGCTCCAGCCAGGGAGACTCGTCGAGATAGAACATCTGGTCGGTCGTGTACCCGTTGAGGTGAAACCCCTGGCTCAATGCATAGTCGATGATCGTGTTTCGCGCTTGGGCCCCCAAGTACTCCACAGCCAAATTCGAACCATCAGCGTCGACGATGTGGGCTCCGTTGGAACAGATCAACGGTCCGGCGCCGAGGCCCAGCTCGCGAGCGAAGGGCGCCATGCTCGGGCGGATCCGTCCGCTCGCCAAGACAACGGTTGCGCCGGCCGCTCGGGCCCGGGCAATCGCTCCGGCGTTGCGAGGGTGAATACGACGTTCTGACGTGAGGGTCGTGCCATCCAGATCGAGCGCGATCAGCCGAACTTTCGCGCTTAAACCGGTTTCAGGCACTGGCAAACCATACCTTTGCGAATACCTGCCGAAAGAGCTAACGAGCCACGAAAAAGTGTCCGATGTTTTTCTAGAGTGATTCGCGTTAGGTGACGGTGCTTGGCCGCCCGTCGAAATCGGCGATTGCTGGGGGGGCATGGCATGGAAGCAATGAACTACCGACACGATTTCTGGCTCCAACGATCGATCACGACTTCGCGAGGGGCGGCCGCCTAACATGCCGCGCTCGCATCCCAAGTTCGTCCTTCGTCTTCTCGAACGAGCGCTCGCGGACCTGCCGCCGCTGCCGGAAGCACTCGCTAAGGTGCTCGCCGAGTCGCGGCGCAACGACGTAAGCGCCCACAGCCTCGAGGCGATCATCAGCACCGATCAGGCACTCAGCAGCAAGGTGCTTCGCGTCGTCAACTCTGCATACTACGGCCTCCCCGGCCAGGTGCAGTCCCTCGGCCAGGCTTGTGTGATCCTCGGCGTCAGCCAAATACGGAACCTCTCCCTGAGCATGGCGACGATGGGCTCGGCCCACATCAGTGCACCCGGAGCGCGAGACACTCACCTTCGGTTCTGGAAGCACTCCTTTGGCGCCGCCTCGGCGGCCCAGTGGCTGGCTCGAAAGAAGAACCTCGGGCTCGCCGAGGAAGACCTCGCCTTCGTCGGCGGCTTGCTTCACGATATTGGGCGCCTGTTCTTGTTTGCGAATTTCCCGGAGGTTTACGCGGAAGCCCTGGCAATCGCAATCAAGCGGGAGCTCCCAATCCAAACGGTGGAGATGGAGCTCGCGGGGATGGATCACGCCGGAATCGGCGCGCGAATGGCTCGCGCCTGGAACCTGCCGGACGACGTTTGCAACCTGATCGAATTCCACGAGTCGCCCTTCCCCGAGGGTATGAAGCCATCGCTGTATGCGGTGCACATCGGCGACTGCATCAACGAGTATGTGTACGAGGACGACCCGCGCTACGTGCTGCCCCCGTGCCACCAGGAGGCGTACGACTGGTTCGGCGGGAGCGAGGCCGAATGGGCCGAGCTGATGAGCGTCACCACCGAGAAGGTGGACGCCGCCAGCCAGAGCTACGAAGCCGCGGCCTAAGACCTGGTAGAGCGGCGCCCTACGGATGCCGACAATTTTAATTGGATCATGAGCGTCAACAGTAGCAGCGGCGTGCCCGGCGGCGCGCCTATCAGTTTCAGCGGCATTGTCAGCGGGCTGGATACGAGCAGCATCATCACCCAGCTCCTCGCCCTCGACAAGGCGCCGATCAATGCGCTGCAGACTCAGATCCAGAACATCCAGACCCAAGAGGGCGCGATCCAGCAGCTTCAGTCCCTCGTCCAGGCCGTCGGCGCGGACATGCAGGCGCTCTCGACCTCGAACGCCTTCACCACCGTTACCGGCAACTCTTCCAACACATCGGTCGCGACGCTCACCACCACGTCCGGTGCGGCCGCCGGAACCTACAATTTGAAGATCACTCAACTGGCGCAGGCCGAGAAAATCGTTTCCGCCGCCCAAGCCGACCTGACCACCGGCCTGAACCAAACCGGAACGTTTGTGCTCAACGGCCACGCGATCGACGTCGTGGCGTCCGATTCGCTCACCACGATCGCCCAGAAGATCAACTCAGCCGGCGCCGGCGTCACCGCCAGCGTCATCAACGGCGGAGCGGGAAGCGCCTATATGTCGCTGACAAGCTCCAACACGGGCGCCGCCAACGCCATGCAGCTGAGCGACCTGAGCGGAACCGTGATGAACTCCCTCGGGCTGATCGGCTCCACGGCCGCGATCCGGCAGCCGATCACGAACGGCGCCCTGAGCAGCCAGTTCAGCTCGGCAACCTCACCGGTTGGAACGCTTCTCGGCGCATCGACGCCGCCATCCGGAAACATCACCGTCAACGGAATCAACGTCGCCGTCAACTTTGCAACCGACTCGCTCCAGACCATCGCGAGCAACATCAACTCGGCCGGCACCGGCGCTACCGCTTCGGTTCAGACGGTCACTGCGAACGGCAAGACGTCGTATCAGCTTCAGATCACGGGTGCGAGCACTCCGACCTTCGCCGACCCGAACGGTCTCCTCGGCGGGCTTGGCGTCCTCCAGAACAACTACGGCGACGAGTTGGTGCCGGCGAAGGACGCCGCCTACTCCCTCGACAACGTGAACCTCACGAGCCCGACGAATACCGTCACCTCTGCGATTCCCGGCGCGACGATCACACTGCTCAGCGGGACGAACGCGAGCCCTGGACTCTCCACACTGTCGCTCTCAACCGACACCAGCGGGATCGGCCAGAAGATCTCCACCTTCGTCTCCGACTACAACTCGGTCGTCAACTTCGTCGCCCAGCAGAGCCAGCTCAACACGTCCACCTTCCAGACCGGACCGCTGTTCGGCGACTTCACGACCGAGCAGGTCATGTCGCAGCTCGGTGGCATGTTGTTCAAGAACGTGCCCGGGCTGAGCGGATCGATGACCAACCTGGCCGCGCTCGGCTTCTCGCTCGACAAGAGCAACAACCTGCAGCTCAATCAGACGACCCTCAACACCGCGCTCTCGACTAACCCGTCGGCGGCGGCGGCGGTCTTCGCTGCGACCGGCACGAGCACCTCCACGAACCTTTCGTACATTGCCAGCACCGCGAAGACGGCGGCAACGGGCAACCCGATGATGGTGAACGTCACTCAAATCGCCACGAAGGGCTCCTACACCGCCGAGCAGCCGCAAACGGCGCCAAACCCGTTGACGGAAACGCTCACGTTCACCGGCAGCCTGTTCGCCAACGTTCCGTACTCGCTCACGCTCAATGCGGGGAACGACCTCACCGCGACGATCAACCAGATCAATTCGGATCCGACGCTCAGCCAGTACGTGGTCGCCTCGAACAACGGCGGCTCGCTTAAGATTTCGAGCAACCAGTTCGGCACGCCGGGCAACTTCACCGTGACCTCGAACTACGAGGCCGCCTCGAACAACAGCGGAATCGGCGTGGGCTCCCTCGGAACGACGGTGACGGGGCTGGACGTGGCGGGAACGATCAACGGCGAGACGGCCAACGGAAGCGGCCAGTTCTTGACCGGCGCCTCCGGCAATGCCACGACAGATGGTCTCGAGGTTCAATACACCGGCACGGCAACCGGCTCGGTCGGCTCGATCACCTTCTCGAACGGAATCGCCAGCCAGATGAACCAGGTGATCTCATCGCTCACCACTGCGCAAACGGGCCCGTTCGCAACGGACATCAGCTCGATGAACCAGACGATCACCGGTCTCAACCAGCAGATCACGGACATCAACGCCCAAGTCACGGCGGAGCAGACCCGGCTTCAACTCGAGTTCGCCAACATGGAACAGGCGGTCGCCGCCCTCCAGCAGCAGGGAAGCAGCATCGGCAGCATGATCAATTCGCTGAACGGAACGTCCGGCGGGTCGAGCAACTCGTCCAGCGGCAGCGGTTTGAAGCTGTAGCCTAAACCCGTAACAAGACCTCTTCTTTTTTGAAGAGGCTCACCGTGTAGAGCATCGCCGCGATGCCGAGCACCAGGTTCACCAGAACCGTCAACCCCAGGTGCGCCGGGTGAAACTCGCCGGATAGCGCCTGCCGCACGGCGGTGGCGCTATTCAGTACCGGGATGCATGAGATCCAGATCGCCCGCGCGAACTCCGTGTAGCCGATGAACTGGCTGAAGAGGGCCGGCATGATCACGAGCATGCTCACCAGCGTGAGCTGCGTCTGGCACTCGCGAACGTTTCGAGACCGCGTGCTCACCGCGGCCAGCACCGAGGCGAACAGCAGCACGGTCGGGATCAGCACGATCAGAATCTGTCCGATCGCCAGCGGCGTGATTCCCAGACCCTTCTCGAACAACGGCTTCATCATCGGTATGTGAACCGCCCACGTGGCCACGAGACCGACGAGCGCCATGAACGGGCTAAGTAGGCACAGTAGCGCAAGCCCCGCCAACTTGCCGAGCGCTATGTCCCGACGGGCGACGGGGGTGATGAGCAAAGTCTCGAGCGTGAACTTCTCCTTCTCGCCGGCGACCAGCTCGGAGGCGGCGCCCAACCCGCCGTAGAACGCCCACATGATGATGAGGTAGGGAAGGATGCCGATCAGGAACTGGTTAACACCGCCGGAGCCCTGGGTGACCTCATGGGGCTTGAGCCGCATGGGCTCGCTCAACTCGGGATTCATCTGGTGCGCCTTGAAGGCCGCCTTCACCGCCTCGGAGTTGATTCCCCCGATGGTCTTCTCCACATAGGTTTTGGCTACTCCGGATGACTCCGAGCTTGGGTCGAAGTACTCCTCGAATGTGACCGGCTTGTTCTGCTTGAGTTGCGCTTCGAAATCGTCCGGCACATAGAGCACCACCCGCGCTTCGCCCGTCTTCAGCTTCCTTTCGCCCTCCGCGAGTGAGGGGACAGTCTCGACTTGAACCCCGCCCGACTTGAAGGACGAGGCAAATTCGGTCGCCCCTTTGCCGGAGACGAACGTGACCTTCTGATTCGACGGCTTGCTGATCGTGGAGATCAAGAAGCCGAAGAGGAGGAGCATCAGGACGATGGTGATGAGCGGGCCCCGGATGGCGCTGTTTCGCACCCGCTTATCCCGGGAGAAGTCGCGGACCTCCTTGACGAAGACCTTGAGAGCGCCGTTCACGCTACCGCTCCCGACCGGTATTCGACGAGGGTCAGGAACGCCCGCTCGAGCGTCTCTTGCGCGGTATCGGCCTTGATCGAGGCGACGGTTCCTTCTCCCCGGATTCGTCCTTCGTGGAGCACGACGAGCCGGTCGCAGAGGCGTTCGACCTCCGCCATGTGGTGGGAGCTGAAGATGACGGCC
>DATGIR010000103.1:0-2481 GCA_035295605.1 Fimbriimonadaceae bacterium
CCTTGCTGATGAACATCAGCCAGGTCAGCTTTCTCAACGGGCAGATCTTTCCGATCCGGGACATCGTGAAGCTGGGGCAGCGGCACGGCATTCCCGTCATCGTGGACGGCGCCCACGCCTTCGTCCAGTACAAGTTCGACAACGCCGACCTTGAGTGCGAAATGTACGGCACCTCACTCCACAAGTGGCTGATGGCGCCCATCGGCACCGGCGCCCTCTACGTGAAGAAGGACCACATTCCGCACGTCTGGCCGATGATGCCCGCCGGCGCCACCCAGGACAACGACATCCGCAAGTTCGAGGAGATCGGCACCCACCCCGCCGCCAACCACAATGCGATCGGCGAGGCGATCACCTTCCATGAAATGATCGGCTCGGCACGCAAGGAGGCGCGGCTACGCTATCTCCGCCATCGATGGACGGACCGTCTGGTCGACCTCCCGAAGATCGACTTTCAAACCAACCTCGATCCCCGGCATAGCTGCGCACTGACGACGGTGGGCATCAAGGGGATCGCGCCCGGCGACCTCGCCGCGTGGTTGTTGAAGAATCACGGCATCTTCACCGTCGGGATCGTCAATCCTTTCGTGAACGGCATCCGGGTGACGCCGAACGTCTACACGACCGTCCAGGAGGTCGACCGCTTCGCGGAAGCGATGGTGACGGCCGCCACCAAGGGCATAAGCTAGTCTCCTCTCCCCCCTAATCCACCGCCCGGCCCTCGAAATGAATCGCCGCCGTCTGGCCGCGCCGAAGTTCGAATTCCACGACCCGCCCCTTCACGTGCGCCGGCACCGACACCTTCGGCGGCCCCAGGCCCGCCGGCAGTTCCACTCGGCACACCCCGGAGCCGGGGTCGGCCCGAATCGTCGCCTCCCAAAGCTCACCCCGCTGCCACCGAAGGGACACCTCATACCCGCCGCGGGCCCGCAGACCCTTAACCGACCCCACTTCCCACGCGGTCGGCAACGCGGGAAGAACCTCGATCACCCCGGTCTGGCTCTGGAGGAGCATCTCCGCGATCCCCGCGCAACCCCCGAAGTTGCCGTCGATTTGAAACGGCGGATGACTGTCGAACAGGTTGTTCTGTGTCGAGTGCGCCAACAGCGCAGCAAGGTTTTGGTGCGCCAATTCCCCCTCCGCGAGCCGGGCCCAGAAGTTGACGATCCACGCGCGGCTCCAACCCGTGTGCCCGCCGCCATGGCTGAGTCGGTACTCCAGCGACTTGCGCGCCGCCGCCGCAAGCGCGGGCGTCCCGTCGGGCGTGATTTCATGACCCGGGTGCAAACCGAACAGATGGGACATGTGCCGGTGGCCGGGCTCCGGCTCGGCGTAATCCTCGATCCACTCCTGTAGTCGCCCCGTCTTCCGGCTGATCTGCAGCGGCGCCAGCCGCCGAAGCGCCAAGTCCAGTTCGGCCTCGAACTCCTTGTCGAACTTGGGGTTGTTCTTGCTCAGCACCGTAATCGCGGCAAGGCAGTTCGTGAAGAGGTCGTACGCGATCTCGAGGTCCATCGATGCGCCGTACGTGAACTGGGATGTCGTTCCGTCCGGCAACCGAAACGCGTTCTCTGGCGAGTGCGAAGGGTTCGTTACGAACTTCCCCGCCACCGGCGACCCAGGCGGCGCCTCGACCAAGAAGTCGAGCAGAAACCGGGCCGCTCCGCGCATCAGCGGGTAGCCCCGCTCGCGAAGAAACTTCTCGTCCCGCGTGAACTGGTAGTGCTCCCACGGGTCCTGCGCGAGCCAAGCGGCTCCCACCGGCCAGATCCCCCACACGCCGTCTGCCGGCGTCGTGAAGCCCCAAACATCCGTCAAGTGGTGCACGACCCAGCCGCCGGCGCCGTACATCCGCCGCGCCGTGTTCTCGCCCGACGGCACCAGCCGTTCCATCAGGTCGATCAACGGCAGGTGGCACTCGGCCAAATTGCCGACTTCGACCGGCCAGTAGTTCATCTGCAGGTTGATGTTCGTGTGGTAGTCCGCGTTCCACGGCGCCTTGAGGTCCTGGCACCACAGCCCCTGGAGGTTGGCCGGCATGTGCCCGGGCCGCGAGGAGCTGATCATCAGGTACCGCCCGAACTGGAAGTAGAGCGCCTCGAGCCCCGGGTCGGCGGCGCCGTTCCGTACCGCCGCGAGCCGCTCGTCGGTCGGCAAGTCGGAGCCCGGCCCGAGGTCGATGCCGACCCTCCGGAAGAGCCGGCGATGCTCTCGAAGGTGGTCGGCGACCAGCTTCTCATACGGCTTAGCCATCGCCCGGGCGAGGGTGCCTTCGCAAGCCGCTAGCCGGTCGATCTGCAGCGGATGCGCGAAGTCCTTCAGGTTGTAATCGGTGCGGGCCGTTAAGAACAGCGTGACCGCCGAAGCGCCGCTGATAACCAGTTGCTTCCCGGCCGCCGCGACCGAGCCGCCCTCCACCTTCGCCCGAACCACCGCGTCGTAACGAACCCCGTCCTGGCCCGCCCGCCCGCTCATGTGCAG
>DATGIR010000104.1:0-3206 GCA_035295605.1 Fimbriimonadaceae bacterium
CGCCAGCCTCTCTTTGGCGTCAGTGTCTCGAACGGCGTGAAAACGCGGTAGACACTCGCACCGGGGCTCAGCGGTCGACCGAGCTCAAGATGGCGACGCAGCCGATGGTGGCCCCCGTTTCGTCCGTCATGGGACGCACGCGCAGACACGAGCCCGCAAACTCGCCGCCGAGCTCGACGGCGCATTCCTCCCCCTTCACCGCTCGCCGGTGGGCGGCGATAGCCGGGTGCGCCGGGTCGTCACTCTTGAAGACGTCGAAGATCGTGCTCCCCGTCTTCGAGGCGGCGTCGGTCAGAGCCGGCGGGGGCTCGCCGCGTGCGAGCGTGTGAATGTGGAACTCGAGGTCGGTCGCCCAGATGACCGACCGGGTTCGGCCGGTCGCGGCCAGAAGCAGCTCGATGGCGGCGTGGAGTTCCCGCGCGTTTTGCGCCGCCCGCGCCTCGAGCACCTTGGCAACGGTGTCCGCCCGTGCGTCACCCTTTACCTTCAATTTGATTCGAACCCAGTAGGAGTTGACGGTGCCGAGACCCAGCCCAAGCTTATGGGCTATGCCCTCGTTCGTGAGCCCGGCGATGCAAAGGTCGATGATTTGGTTTTCGCGTAGAGTGAGTCGAGGTTTGGCCATCGATACGCCCCGTGAGAAGTGTTCCGGGCGTCGAGCTAGATCGCCCCGGCAAAAAGTAGGTAATCCCTCCGGGTAGCGCAGGGGAGAGCCTGGGCTACCCGCATCGCTATTCGAATCTGACGGCCAGTGGCCGTTTCGTACGCTCACACCCGGTAGAACTTCATCTACGCCGGGCGCGTACTTCTAGAACGAGCAAGTTTGCTTGGATGTTCGCGGCGACGGGAAGTATTTGGTAGAGGTTGCGAAATTGCGATCAATTGGGCACGCGTTCGCAGATGCGCGGCACGACGGGCGGTTTCGGTTTGAAGTTTCTTGGAAAATTGGGCCGGTTGGCTCTTTCAGGTTAAAGCAAAGTACAAGATTGTGCCCGGCGCGGACCAGGGAGGCGCAGACGCTAGTGGCCGCGGGACGCCAAGAACGGCTGAAGGCAAAGCAGGCCCGCCGCCAAGCAAGCGAACAGACCGATCCCGCTCGATACCCCGGCCGCAGCCGAGCGAATGCGAACCGACCAAATCGCCAATATCAAGAGGCCGGCGCTTGTGATCGGGAGAGCCGCAAGACCGAGGAGCAGTATGGGCAGGATGAAGAGCGCGTACTGTCCGTCATGGTTCGTCGCGCCATCCCCCGCGTATATGGCCAAGAGCAGGGCCGGATCGAGCAAGCAGACGATCGAGGCTACGACGATGAAGCCCTCGTCCTTCCGATCGCTACGAAGCTTGCTCACTTTACTCCGGCGGTTGGGCGGCGAACCCATCGTGCCGATGGGTAATCGTCGATCCCGGTTTGCAACAGTGACAGGATATCTCCGGCGGGGTCGTGGACCAGGACGATGCGAAGCGGCGCTTTATCACTGGGCCTTCTGTGAAACGCCGTGCAGAACAAGGCGTCCAGCGGGGCGTTTGCCGTCAGCGTGAGAGTGCCGCCGGTGGCGTCCCACGTGCCGCGTTGCTTCATGGTTTCGAAACGAAACTCGAATGTGTGGTCCGGCCGAAAGTCAAGGTGAAATTCTGGGGCCACGGCAGCCGCCGCGGGAGGCGATCCGGGCGCCGGAATGATGGCCCACGAACCCACGGGGGAGAAGGCGCGCGCGGCGCATCCGCCGACGATTGCGATCATAGCGAGGAGGGCACACGCCATACTCGCCTGTCGGAGCCACTTACCAACCGCTGTAACAACGGGCAAGGTCAAGGTCGCTCGACCTCGGACTGCTCTCGATCAGAGGTCTGCTCCGAGGCCAGCACATTCAGCATCTGCCGGGTGTACCGGCGGCAACCCGGAGACAACACCGTGTGCATAACCGATTCGCCGAAGCAACGGCCGGCTTCGAACCCCGTGAGCCGCGCGGCCGAAAGGACCGCCGCTTTCTCGGTCCGCGACTGGTTGCGGTGAAGCAGCATCCTCAGAATTGCAAGTGCGGTGACATACACAGCAGCTTGAAGGGGGAGCTGGCTCGTTGAAACCATTCGGTTGAGAAGCAGGAGGGGCCATCCAAACAGAACGGTGAAGAACGCCGCTTCGAGCCAGAGCGAGGCTCCCGCCGTCCGAATGACCGAATATGCGAGGCCGAAGGACAGCTCCTCGTCACTTAATCGGTCGAGGAGGGCCCCCTTTGTTATGAGAATCGCTCGCCCCCGGCGGGGAATGGGAACCACAAGAAAGTACGGCGCCAAGGACCCTAGATCAACGCGCGCGATGAATTTCGTTGCGAAGGGGATCACAGAAACTGGCTCCAAACTCCCGGCACAACTCAGCGCCGCGAGTAGTCGCTCAACCCGCTCGAAATGACCACCCTGCCTCCGCGGCGCTGCCCGCCTCCAACCTCGCTGCTGCAAGAGCCGGTTCAAGGAAACAGCCCCACCGGTTTGTCCAAGTCGATGGCGAACAGCGTCGCGACGCGTGTTGCCGCCTGCTCGAGCTCATCGTCCTGCGACCTAGCGAGATGCCACAAGAGCCATTGAAGTTCGGGGCTGTTGACCAAGGCGTGGGGCTTGGATTCAACGCGCTCGAGAATGCCCAAGACGGATTCACGCAAGGCACTCCACCGAATCCGCGGCTTATTCACGTAGTGCATGCACATGGCCAAGCGCGCGGCGGTGATCAGCCAGCAGGCGGCGTCGAAGGGTTGATAAGTCGTCTCACTCGTGACATGAGCGGCGAGATCGTCAAGCAGAGTCTCAGCGCGTTGAGTAAGCTCGTTGTCACCCTGTTCGGAAACAATGAAGCCGTTCGCCGCGTTATAAAATATTTCGCTGTAATACCTTACGTAGTAGTTCTCGGAACCCTTGAGTACCGCAAGCAGCTCTCTTGCCTCGAATGGCTTTTGTTGACACAGAAGGGTGTTGGCATCATAAAACATTCCCAGGTCAAATCTATCGGCCTCATTCCAACCGAGCCGCTTGGCTTCCTCCAATAACTGCGGGCGCCCCATTCCTTGTGCCATAAGAAGAACCAGATCATCGTTCTCGTCCAATGTTGAGTCCCTGTCCTTACTCATTACTGTTCTGCGCCTAGGCCAAAAGAGGAACTGGGATCGGTGTGTCGCCTTCGCCGGGTCCGACTTCGGACGCCGGTTACACACGAG
>DATGIR010000105.1:0-10133 GCA_035295605.1 Fimbriimonadaceae bacterium
AGGCTGTTCGCGTCGAAGCGGGTCGTGAACTTGTCGCCCTGGTGCTTCAAGTAGCTCTCAACTTCGAATTCGACACCAAGGTGGAAGTCGGGCTGGTTCTTGCCCTGGTAACGCCGCGCAAACTTGTGCTCGAAGCTCGCCTCGCTCAGGAAGGTGAGGTGGCCGAGCATGCGGGCCACCGCAAGCCCGTTCACGGGGCCGGGCGGGTCGTAATCGCCGCCATTCCAGGCGGGGTCGCGCATGATGGCCTGACGGGCGCCTTCGTTGAAGCCGATCTGCATCGCCGAGTGAGCCGCGCAACTCGCGGTCACGAACGCCTTTCGGACCCGTGATGGGAAGCGCACCGTCCACTCGAGAGCCTGCATGCCTCCCATGCTTCCGCCGGCGACCAACTCGAGCGTCTCGACCCCCAGTTGGTCCAGAACGCGGGCCTGCACCTCGACCATATCGCCGACGGTGACGATCGGGAAGCGGGCGCCGAACGGCCGGCCGTCCGCCGCCCGCGAGGCGGGCCCGGTGGTTCCTTGACAGCCGCCCAGCGAGTTGGTGCCGATCACGAAGAAGCGTTCGGTGTCGATCGCCTTCCCGGGCCCGATGAGGCGGTCCCACCACCCGATACAGTGTGAGTCGCCGCTCAGGGCATGGCAGATTAGGACCGCGTTCGAGCGATCCCTGTTGAGTTCGCCCCAGGTTTCGTAAGCCACGGTCACTACGTCCAGATGGCCGCCGGCTTCGCAGTCGAGGGGTCCGACCTCGACGTATTTACGCGACGCGGCGGAAGGGGCGGTGCGCTGGTTCTCCAGAAACAGGCCGCCGAAATCGCTCGCGTCCGGGGTCACGCCCGTCGGAAACCGGGTCGATTGGGCTGACCACGTACGCCGGCGGCGGCGCCGCGTCCGTCCGTTCCCGGCATCGCGTTGGCGACCTTGGCGAGGGCCACCAAGCGCTCGAATTCGCCGGCGTCCTTGGCCCGGCTCTTTGCCTCCTCATGGCTAATCACGCCCTTCTCCACGAGAATCGAGAGCGACTGATCGAGGGTATTCATCTTCGCGCGGGCGCCGGTCTGGATGAGCGAGTTGATCTGATAGGACTTGTTTTCGCGGATCAGGTTGCGTACGGCGCTGTTGGCGACGAGAACCTCGTAGGCCGCTACGCGTCCCCGGGCGTCTTTTCGCTTCACGAGGGTCTGCGAAAGCACGCCGACCAGGTTCACCGAAAGCTGCATGCGAATTTGCTGCTGCTGGTGGGTCGGGAAGACGTCGACCACGCGGTCAACCGTCTGGACCGCGTCGACGGTGTGAAGAGTTGCGAAAACGAGGTGGCCGGTTTCCGCGGCGGTGATCGCGAGGTGAATCGTCTCGAGGTCGCGCATTTCGCCAACGAGGATCACGTCGGGGTCCTGGCGCAAGACGTACTTGAGGGCGTTGGCGAACGAGAGCGTGTCTACGTCGAGTTCGCGCTGATTGACGAGGGCGACCTGATCCTCGTGGACGAACTCGACGGGATCCTCGACGGTCACGATGTGGACCGGCTGCTTCTGGTTGATCCGGTCGATCATCGAAGCGAGGGACGTCGACTTGCCGGAACCGGCGGGGCCGGTCACGAGGACCAACCCGCGAGGCCTTTCGATAAAGTCGTAGCAGGCGGAGGGCAGCCGGAGATCCTCCATGGACTGGATGTCGTAGGGGATGACGCGGAAGGCGGCTTGCATCTGGCCCCGCTGCTGATACGCGTTGCCGCGAAAGCGTGAGAGGCCCGGGATGGCCAGCGCAAAGTCGAGGTCCAGCTCGCGCTCGTAGCGCTCGATTTGCTCGGGGCGCCAGAGCCGGTAGAGCTCGTTGCGAAGGTCCGCGTCGGTGAACTTATCCGCGTCCTCAACGAGTTCCAACTCGCCGTTGAGGCGAATGTAGATCTTGCCGGTATCGCTCTTGAAGTGAAGGTCCGAACCGCCGACGGCGACGCATCGCTCGAGGAGCTTCTCAATAGGCTGCATACTGAACCTCCACCAACCCAAGGTTCTCTGCGCGGCGCCTAAATTCGGACGAGTTGGAGCACTTGGCGAGGGCGTGCTCCCAGTCGATTTGGCCGGATTGCAGCAGCTTCAGAAGCGAGGAGTCGAGGGTTTGCATCCCGAGGTCGGCACCAGTCTGGATGTCGTGATACACCTGGTGGGTCTTTCCGTCGCGAATCATGGTTCGAACGGCGGGGGTGGCGACCATCACCTCGAAGGCGGCGACGCGCCCCTCCCCGTTCTTAACGGGCAAGAGCGTCTGGCTGATGACGCCCTGCAGGGTGACGCTCAGTTGGGTGCGGATTTGAGCCTGCTGCTCTGGTGCGAAGACGTCGACGATACGGTCGATGGTTTGGGCGGCGTCGACGGTGTGGAGGGTCGAGAAGACGAGGTGGCCGGTTTCGGCAGCGGTGATCGCGAGCTGGATGGTCTCCAAATCGCGCATCTCGCCGACGAGGATGACGTCGGGATTCTGCCGCATCACGTGCTTGAGGGCGTCCGCGAAGGCGTGGGTGTCGGTTCCAAGCTCGCGCTGGTTGATGATCGAAGTCTTGTCGTCGTGCACATACTCGATCGGGTCCTCGACCGTCATAATGTGCCGCCGCGTCGAGCTGTTGATGTGGTCGATCATCGCCGCGAGGGAGGTCGACTTTCCGGAGCCGGTAGGGCCGGTGACGAGAAGAAGGCCGCGAGGCAGAAGCGAGAGGTGCTTGCAAACCGGCGGCATCCCGAGTTCGTCGATGGTACGAATTCGGTAAGGGATGACGCGAAACACGGCGCCCAGGTTGCCCCGCTGCCAGAACATGTTCACGCGGAACCGCGCGAGCCGGTCGACGAAGTAGGAGATGTCGACCTCTTTGATCGTATCGAGCCGCTGTCGGCGCTCTTCGTTGAGCAGGGCGTAGAGAATCGACTTGAGCTCGTCCGGCGCGATCGCCGGCCCTTCCGAGCGGACCAGGTCACCCCGAATACGCATGACGGGCGGGGCGCCCGCCTTTAAATGCAGATCGCTTGCATCACGAGCAACCAACTCGTGCAAATAGCTGTCGATCCGGTTCGCCATCTCTCAACCACCGCCGGCGCGACCTGACGAGCCTTGATCGCGCACTGTTATCATCGCCGAACTTTTCCTAACGCCGCAACATCTGTTTTAGCTCAGAGGCAATTCCAGCATAATTCATGGCCATTTGCTCGGTGATGACGCCGGCCTTCACGTACCGCAAAAGGCTCTGGTTCATCGTCTGCATGCCCCAGAACTGCCCCTCGTTCATCATGTGATAGAGGTCGCTGAAGTGGCCATCCTCGATCGCCTTCTGGACGGTAGGCGTACAGACGAGGATTTCGCTGGCCACGACGCGCCCGTTGCCGTCGGCGCGTGGAACCAGCTTCTGGGAAACGATCGCGCGCAGCGCGCCCGCGAGCCGTTGGCAGAGGTGGATCTTTTCGTGCGGCGGGAACATGTTGATGATACGGTCCATGCTCTCGTAGGCGCTGGCGGTGTGCACGGTTGAGAAGACGAGGTGTCCGGTTTCACCGGCCTGCATCGCGACGTGCATCGTCTCCGGGTCGCGCATTTCACCGATGAGGATCACGTCGGGCGCCTCACGAACAACGGCGCGGAGGGCCGGCTGGAAGTCCTCGGTGTCGATGTTGACTTCACGTTGGCTGACGTAAGCCTGCTTGTCCACGTGCACGAACTCGAGCGGATCCTCGATCGTGACGATGTGGCACTGACGCTGCTGATTGATCATGTCCAGCATCGCCGCGATCGTCGTGGTCTTGCCGCAGCCGGTGGGACCGGTGATCAGGAGTAGGCCTAGACGGTGCTTGGTGAGTTCCGCCATGACCGGCGGGAGGCCCAGCTCCTCGAGCGTCAGGATGTCGAGCGGGATGATCCGCATGACGGTCGCCCAAGTGCCGCGCTGCATGTAGACGTTGCAACGCACACGGCATTTGCCCTTAACCGAGAACGCGAGGTCCATCTCCATCGTGTCCTCGAACTTTCGGCGCTGCTTGTCGGACATGACGTCCGCAAGCAGGCGGGCAACGTCATCGCTGGTGAGGGCTTGGGTGAGGTCGGGATTAAGCTGCTTGACGAGGCTGTGCTGCCGCATTGTCGGCGGCGCGCCTTCCTTGAGCATGACGTCCGAGGCTCGCTGCTCGAACCCCATTTCAACCAAGTCGAAAATGTTTAGATCGTGGATATTCCCCATGCAACTCTGTCTTGACGTTAGCTCAACCGCGGCGCGTTCGGCCCGACCCGCGGAGGGCCAGATTATAGACCAATGCACCCGCGGCGAGGGCTCCAATTAACACCAGCGTCCAGACTAGTGCCGCGGGAGGTCCCGAGGCCTGGGTTTCGACCGGTTTGGCCGGCTGCGTGTCCATTCGATCCGGAATCACCAAGCGCGCCGGGTCTTGGCTCTTGAGCGACACCCGGTACTCGAGCCCAGGCGGAATGGACTCCTCCCGACCCTGGATTTTAACAATCGGCGATTCGAAGGTGGAAAGGCTCTGGGTGTTGGCCTTTACGTTCTGCAAGTGAATGACCAGGCCCTCGACGAGGGCGCTGCCCTTCCCTCCCATGAAGGCTCGAACGATGGGCTGCAAGCGGATTCCGCCGTTGTCCTCGAGGATTCCGTTCGTGGCGAAGTCGGCCTTCAAGAACGGGTGTTGGGCGAGAGCCTTGGCGCCGTTGTCGTACGGGTAGACGTTCAGTCCGCGAACCGGCGAGCCGAGCTCATTCCCGATCTCAGTCGCCCTCGCTCCCAGTTCCGACGCGGGGTAGTCCGGAGCCAGTACCGTGATCGTCACCATGTCGGCCCCGGTCTGGTGCTTGTAAACCACGACGGAGACGTCGACTTTGAGGCTGGTGAAGAGGTTTCCGCCCTGCGCGGGAACCTGCGGAGAGAGCCCGGCGAGGAGGCTGAGCGCGGCACCGACTACGACGCTGCGAGCGCGCATTACACGAACTCTACCAGCGACCGACGAAACGGACCTGAGGAATAAACGTAAATACACCGAAAAACAATCGCTCGCACTAAAACATTTCCGAGCGAATGTACGTAATCCCTCATTTAATAGATGTCATACTGCCGAATCCGGATTCTTGACGAGCCTTGGAGAGCGGCGAGAGGACCGAGATGAGCCTTAGAATGAACGAAGCCCAGTTGAGTAACGAATCGTCCCAGGGCGTCTTCCTGACGCGCGCGGGACATGCCGCGCTGCAGGCCGAATTGGAGCACCTCACGCTGGTCAAGCGGCCGGAAATCGCCGACCGAATCCGGGAGAGCCAACAGCACGGCGAGTTCAGCGAGGACAACAGCGAGTTGGACGAGGTCAAGTTCGAACAGGCGATGGTGGAAACCCGCATCGCCGACCTCAAGAGCATCTTTGGAAATGCGGTAATCCTCGACGAGGCGAACATCCCGGTGGATCACGTGGGTATCGGATCACTCGTCACGGTGACCGATCTCGAACTCGGCGAGGAGTTCGCGGTTCGCGTGGTCACGAGCGTCGAGGCAGACCCGAGCCGAGACCTTATCAGCAACGAAAGCCCGATGGGTACGGCCCTTCTTAGCCATGTTCCGGGCGACTCGGTTTCCTTCGATACGCCGGACGGGACGAAGAAGTACAAGATCAAGGCTATCAGTCGATAGCTTTGATCAGGGATCAGGGATCAGGGATCAGGGATCAGGGATCAGGGATCAGTGACCGGTGACCGGAGACCCGGATAAGATTGGCGGGTGCTGTTCCAGGATCTGGACGTCTACAAACTCAGCGTCGCGCAAGCAATCGACGTCCACAAGCTAACGTTGGCGTTTCCCAAGTCGGAAGGGTACGCGCTCGCCGACCAAATGAGACGGGCCGCCTACTCGATTCCAAGCAATATCGCAGAGGGTGCGCTCAGGAACGCCTCGCGAGAGTACGCCCACTTTCTCGGAATCGCTCGCGGGTCGTGTGCAGAGTTGCGGACGCTCTTCACGATTGGCCACGGGCTCGGCTACCTCGGCAGTCTCCAAGATCTCGAGTCTCGGACCGAGCAGATAAGCAAGCTGCTAACCGGACTGCACCGTTCGGTACAGAACAAGGTGCGAGACGGCTCCACGGCGAAGGTTAAGTCTCGAACGGCCGATCCCTGATCACCGATCACCGATCACCGATCTCCGAGTTCGTGTACAATAGCGTCATCCCCTGGTTTCGGCGAACCCGCCGACGCGCCCGGGAGGATCAATCGCTATGGCTAACGAACCGACCGCTAAAGTTGCGCTGCCCTCGTCACGAAGGGGTGCAAAAGGGTTCTTCGCGGAGACTTCCCGCGAGCTTCGCAAGGTCAACTGGCCCTCGCCCCGCGATACGACCCGGCTCACCGGGATCGTGCTGACCGTCTGCGTGGGCCTCGCCATGGTCTTGCTCATCATGTCCTCGTTGTTCGACAAGGTCATCACCCTCCTTGAATCAGGCAAGATCAGCTAATGCCCAAATCCTGGTACGCGGTTCACACCATCGCCGGCCATGAGAACAAGGTCAAGGACGTTCTCACGCGCCGCGCCCAGGTCGAGGGAGTTTGGAACCTCGACATTTACGAGATCCTGATCCCGACCGAGCGCGAAATGCAGACCCGCGGCGGCAAGCGGCGGGAAGTCGATCGAAAGGTCTTCCCCGGCTACATCCTGGTCCAGATGTCGATGACGGACGACACCTATAAGCTGGTCAAGTCGACCAGCGGCGTCACCGGCTTCGTGCAGAGCGGCAACAAGCCCGTCCCGCTGGAAGAGTACGAGGTTCGGCGGATCATGACCAACCTCGAGACCAGCAAGGAAGCGCCCAAAGCTTCTTGGGCCAAGGGCGACGCTATTCGCGTGATCGAGGGCCCGTTCAGCGACTTCAGCGGAAAGATCGAAGAGGTCAACACCGATCGCGAGAAGCTCAAGGTTTTGATCAACATCTTCGGACGCGACACCCCGGTCGAACTGGACTTCACCCAAGTCGAGAAACTCTGATTCTTCGGCCCTCGTCTGCGTAGATATGGGTGCGGTCGAGACTTCCCCGCCGAGGTGGTCCGTCCTCCCCCGCGACCTCGCTGCCGAAGCAACCCTGGAGCGCGAGCTCGGCATCGGCTCCCTCCTAGCCCGCGTGCTGGTGGCGCGTGGCCTAACCGACCCCGCCGAAGCGAGCCGCTTTCTCAAGCCTGAGATCGAGAATCTACACGATCCGCGCCTTCTGCCCGATTACGACCGAGCGCGAGACGTGCTGCTTGACGCCCGCGACCGCAAGCTCTCGATCTTCGTCCACGGCGACTACGACGTCGATGGCGTCACCAGCGCGGCGCTCTTCACGCGCTATCTTCAGAACATCGGCTGCGAGGTCACGACCCACGTGCCGCACCGTCAGCGTGAGGGTTACGGGATCCACATGATGGCGGTCGAATACGCCAAGGAGGCCGGCGCCGAGGTGTTTCTGACCTGCGACTGCGGCACCGCCGCGATCGCTCAAGTGGAACTCGCCCGATCCCACGGCATGCGGGTGGTGGTGACCGACCACCACGAGGTCGGGGAGACGCTTCCGAACGCGGAGGCGGTCATCAACCCGCATCGCCGGGATTCGGCGTATCCGTTCGCCGAGCTCAGCGGCGTGGGGGTGGCGTTCAAACTCGGGCTCGGGCTCACCCGAGAGCTCGGCATGCCGGAGGGCGGATACACCCGGGCGTTCGCCGACCTCGCCGCGCTCGGCACTATCGCCGACGTGATGCCGCTCGTGGACGAGAACCGGATCATCGCCCGCTTCGGCCTTGGGGTTCTTCCGACTACACGCAAGCTGGGTCTACAGGCGCTGATGCGAAAGATCGGAATCGATCCGGGGGCCCGGGTCCGCTCTTGGGACGTCGGCTTCCGACTTGGACCGCGGCTCAATGCCGCCGGACGCGTGGACGATGCCCGAACCTCGCTCGACCTGCTCCTCACGACCGACCCAGAGGTCGCCTACCGGCTCGCGGAGACGGTGGACGCCAACAATCAGGCCCGACGCGACGCGCAGCAGCGGATTCTGGACGAAGCCGACGCGATGATCCTTGCCGATCCGCGCGGTTTGCCGATGTTCATCGTCGTCGCCGCCGAAGGCTGGCATCCGGGCATCGTAGGGATCGTCGCCGGCCGAATCGCGGAGCGGTACCGGCGGCCTACGATCGTCGCCGGCATCGACGCCGAATCGGGTATGTGCCGAGGCTCGGCACGGAGCGTCATCGGCTTCAACCTGGCGGAGGCGATCCACGCCTTCCCGGACCTCATGCAAGGCGGAGGCCACGCCGTCGCCGCGGGCTGCAGCTTCGCGATGGATCAACTTCCGGCGGTTCAGGAGGCGCTCGACGGCTACGCCCGGGCACGAATCTCGGAGGAAGACCTCATCCCGCAGGTCACCGCCGACCTGGACGTCGAGCTCGATGAACTCACGCTCGAATCCGTCGCCGAGCTCGAGCAGCTCGAGCCGTTCGGCAGGCACAATCCGGAACCGATCCTCCTAACTCACGGCGCAAGGCTGGAAAGTGCCCGGGCGACCCGTGACGGGAAGCACCTTCAAACCACCTGGGCCGGCCCGGGCGGAACGCGTCTTGACGCGATCGGCTTCGGCATGGGCGAGGGAGCGGAGGCGCTCCAGCCGGGGCACGCGTATGAGCTCCTGTTCGAAGCAAAGTTGGAGGAATGGCAGGGGCGGACGAAGGTCAAGTTGACCCTTCGCGACTACTGCTTGCCCTGAGAGATTTCCTGCTGAAGCTGGCTCGGGTCGGTTGCCCGGCCGACCACCGCGTCGATCGGGACCGTCTCGGATCCCCGACGGATGGCCAATGTGACCCGGTGGCCGACGGATTGCGCGAGCATCACCCGCGCGTAATCGATGACGTTGTGGATTTCGTTACCGTCGATGTTGAGGATCACGTCGCCGACCTTGATTCCCGCCTTGGCCGCGCCGGAGCCCGGGGTGATACGGCGTATCACCGCCCCCTGGCTGACGCCGTTGACGATTTCATCGGAGCACACGGCGCCGAGGGCCGGGTGCAACACCTCGTGGGTCGGCGAGAGGAATCCCGTCACAACCCGATCGAGCAGGAGGGGCGAAACGGCGTAGGCGATGTTCAGATCGGCCGGGCCGGCAATACTGAGTTTCGACGCAAGGTTCGAGGTGTTCTGAGCCTGAGGGCTCGTCTGGGTGGCCTGACCGCCGGCGCCGAATCCGCCTCCACCGGCCGCCCCCTGGGGCGGGTTGGACGGAGGATTAGCCGTGTTCGCATTACCGCCGCCAGCACGAGCCTGCCCGGTGGCGGCGTCCCCCACGAAATCACGGGCCTTTCCGTTCAAGGCGATTTTCGCCACGCTCTGTGGCTTGGGCAATGTGGCTCCGAGCACTCCGACCAGGTTCCCCCGATCATCGAAGAGGAGCGCGCCGGTGAGCATTTGCGACGGGGCGGCAAAGCGGATTTCGTTGAAGAGCACCGACTGGTTGGTCGCGGCGTACGAGCCTACGATGTTCGGATGGCTGATGTCCGCCCGAACCGGGCCTGTGCTCAGCACGGCGATCAGCGTGCCCCTTCGCGCGTGGTCTTCATCTGCGACGCGGACAACCGGACACTTTGGCGCTTGCGCGCTATCGACTTGGAGCAGAATCAGGCCGGTTGGTTTGTCGCGGGCGACCAGGTGCAACGTATAGGTCTGCCCCGCGAACGTCACCCCGTCGATGGCGCCGTTCTGCACGGAGTTCTGGTGGGCCAGGTAGAGTCCGCTCGCATCGATGCACGCGGCGGAGCCGCGAGTGACGCCGCCCTGGCTGATGATCAGGATAGAGGGTTGCACACCCTTCCAAACCTGCTGCTCGATGCTGGAGAGCTGGGTCGATTCGTAAGCGTCGGAGATGCCCGGGTGAACCGAGCATAGCAAGACGGCAGGCAGAGCGAGCTTAGCCGCCAACCAGTACATCGCCCGAGGCGGAGACCTCCTTAGCGGTATCCAGGCCGGTATCGGCGTCGGTCTGCGGCTGAATTAGAACCATCGCGCTGGAAAGCGGGACGGAGTTTGCGGACTTCGTCAAGTTCTTGGGGTGTGCAGCCGACGGGTCCGGAGACGAGCCCGGG
>DATGIR010000106.1:0-10329 GCA_035295605.1 Fimbriimonadaceae bacterium
GATCGGGCGCGCAAGAGCGGCGGTCACGGCGGGATGGACTACATCATGTGCTGGCGGGTCATCGAGTGCATGCGGGGCGGGGAGGCCCCGGACTTCGACGTGTACGATGCGGCGTACTGGAGCGCGCCGGGGCCGCTGAGCGAGCTCTCGATCAGCAAGGGCAGCGCGCCGGTCAAGTTCCCCGACTTCACGCGCGGGAACTGGCAAGGATCGCGGAAGTTCGCGGGAGTCTAGGTTCGGAGGTTCTAAGGTTTCGGGGTGACGGCTATGCGTGGACGGCTGGTTGGAGCGCTCATCCTCGCGATCCTCGGCGCATCCGCCCAAGCCCAAGAACTCTCTGCTCGTGAAGCGTTAAACCGGGCCAAGCAGATCTTCGTCCAGGAAGGCCTCGGGGCTACGTGGCCGGATCTGTCGCGCGGAGGCGGCACCGTCCTGTATCTCGGGTTCGGCTTTCGAAAGGCTAATGCGGTTCTCGCGACGCCGTACCCGCGCAAGTACACCGAGCTCCTCCGTGATCAGCGCCGCCTCTTTGCGGGCCTCCCGAACTGCGGCGACACGCGCGAGCGGGGCACCGAGGGATATTCGGCGATGACTTGCGCGTTCGGGGTGGAGTCGCAAGGATCCGTCGACCCGAGTTCGATCGAGGTTCGACTCGGGACGCTCGCGCAGCTTCTCGAGAAGTCGACCGCCTTCGCGAAGCCGGCATGGATAGTTGTGGACGCCTCCGACGGATCGAGCGTTTGGTTGGACGGCAATCCGATGCGTGGAGACCGGCACGTTTGGCCGGCAGCATCCGTTCGCGGAGATGTTGAGCTTCGGGCCACGTCGCACGTCGACCCGTTCGGTTGGGTCGGCGGCATCGCCACGTTCGCGATCTGCCTGTCCGTGACCTTTGGTCTGTCTGCGGCATTTACTATCGCGAGTTGGGGCGCCGAGCCCAGGACGCCGAGCCCGGAGGAAGTCCAGCGATCCTACGACCGAACGCCATCGTGCGCCGGGTTCTCATGGGCGGCATTGGTTCTGCTACCGCTCCTGCTCTACGCCTTCTTTTCTCGGCAAGCACAAGTCGAGTTCCTGATGAGCGCGCGCTGGTTCTGGATGCCGTTCGCAATCCTCGCCCCGCTCGGCCTCGTCGTCGTTCCGTCCGGCGCCGCCCTCGTGGCGGCGAAGCGCCGCGGCTGGAAGAAGCGGCCCAAATCCCCGGATGCACCGGAATTCGAGATTCGCCTCACGAGAGAGCCGATCGAGTGGCGCTCGAACGCCGCGCCGGTCGCCCTCATCGTCCTCCTCGGGGCTCTGATGCTGGGGGCCGTCTGTGCGCTGCCATGGCTCCACGAGCCGTGGAGGAGCGTCATCCGGCAAGCGGTTCCGACGGCGCCGGCATTCCTCGCCATGCCGATTGTATTCGCGTTCATGAATTCGAAGGGCGCCACCGTTCGGGAAGGCGACCCCGCTCTAGCTGAAGCGAACGAGCTCGCGCGCCTCGCCGGGGTCGGCCGAGTTTCGGTCTCGATGCTCAGGAGCCCGACGCTGGGCGCGTGGGTGTACCCGAGCGGACGGATTGTATTGACGAGCAAGCTGGCGCGCGAATTCCAACCCGCGGAAGTTCGTGCCGTGTTGGCCCACGAGATCGGACACTTGCGCCACCGCGACTTTCGCCGCCTGGCGCCATTCCAGGCGATCGCGGTCATTTCGTCGTTGCTCTTGTTTGTCGGGTTCGTCCTGCTTCGCTCGAGGATTCCCGAGTTCATGATTGCCGGCGGGGCGATCTGCTTTGTGTACGTCGCCGCAGTCGCTTGGCTCAGAGTTGTCGCCGGAAAGATACGCCGGCGCGCGGAGTTGGCGGCCGATCGCTTCGCGGTCGACGCCACCGGCGACGCCGAGCTCGTGATCCGGGTGCTCACACGCCTTCACGATGAGAACCAGTCACCGCGTCGACTCAAGCCAGGGGACGAGGCGCTGTCCACCCATCCGTCGCTCGTGAATCGGATCGCCGCGATCCGAGAGCACTTCTCGGAAGGAATTTGATATATCTCATGATTTGAGATATAATCACCGCATGGCGTATAAAGCTGAGCTCGAGGCGTTGATACTGGGCGCGTTGCGCGACGAGCCGTTGCACGGGTACCGGATAGCCCTCTCGATTCGCGAGAGGAGCGCGGATGCGCTCAAGTTGGGGGACAACCAGGTCTACCCGACCCTTCACCGGCTGGAGCACGAAGGGCTGGTCGTGGCCGAGTGGCACCAGCAGACCGGCAAGCCGGCGCGGAAGGTGTACTCGCTCACCCCGGTAGGCACCGCTCGGCTCGAGGAGCTTCGCAAGGAGTGGGGCAAGTACGCGGCGGGCATCACCGCCCTCATCGGAGGCGCGACCCATGCCTGAAACGCTGGAGACGTATTTGGTGGAGCGATACCTCCGGGAGCTCCGGCGCGAGCTCGACGTGCGCGGCGTCGAGGCCAAGCATTCGGAGGAGATACTTGCCGAGGCGGCCGCCCATCTTCAGGAGGCCCTCGAGGCAGCTAAGCCGGATTCGGCGCAACAGATGGAGGCGGTCATCGCCCGGTTTGGAGCGGCGGCGACGCTGGCCAAACGAACCGCGGCGGAAGAGAGCCGACGCGGGAGGCGCCGGTGGTTCCTCTGGCCGGCGCTGTTGTCGCCCTTGATGATCTGGATCTTTCAGCACCCGCTGCCGCAGTCGCGCCTCTTCCACAACGCGATGTACGCGGGCACGTTCTATCTCCTGCTGTCGGGTGTGGTGCTGTGCATCCTCGGATTTAGGGCGCGTCGGGCGCTCCTCGGCCAGTTCGCGGTCCTCTGCGCGGGGCTTGCGATCGGCCAGTGGGCCTGGTTAACCGCGACCAGCATTCCGATTCGGCACGTCTCGGCTCGGGGCGTGGTTTGGTACGACTCGCTTAAGATCGCCGATCGCGATGCCGAAGTGGCGCGGACCCATCGGCGGGTGGAGGGCCTGAACCTGCTGGCGAGTGACATCGAACGCGGGGAGCGGATCTTCTCGACGACGAGTGCGCCGGCGAGCGTCCCGCCGCTCTACAAGAACGGGGCGAAGTATTGGCTTCCCGAGGGTCTGCGCGAGGTCAAGCTTGGGATTCCCGTCGCAGAGATCATTCCGGAGCTCTCGACGCCGGATTGGCGCGAAGCCAGGATCGCCTGGACCGGAGCGAATCCTGGTTCGGCGGCCGACGCGGATCGACTGCTCCTGCAGATTCCGGGGGACATCGACTACCACGGCGAATATCTGCACGCTTTGGAGGCGTATCCGACGAAACCTCTTGGCGCGAGGGCGGCCGAATGCTGGCGCATGGCGGCGCCGCTCGCGGTTGTGTTCTCGATCATGGCCGCGGTGGCGACGAACTCCGGATGGCTGCTCTGGCTGGTGTGGCGCGGCTTCGGCCGGCTTCGGCGCCGGCTGGCGCATGCTTTCGCCCTCCAATAGTCAGCCGATCGCCTTCTCGAACGCGACCCAGTGGGCGTCGGAGACGCCGCCGAACATCGAGACGCCGGCCGCGCCGCGCTTCCGGGCGAGGTGGAGCGCCTTCGTGAAGTCGTCCACCGAGCTCAGGTCGGGCATGTAGATGCCCGCGTAGATGGGGAAGTCGACCGCCTGCACGTCTTCCAGCACCCGCTCGCCGATCCAGTCGACGCCCTCGTTGTAGAAGCCGTGGTAGATCATCGGACAAGCGGCGTCCAGCGGCCACCGGTCCCACGCCTGCCGGCAGATCGTGCGCGCCATCCGCGGGGTCGGGAAGACGGCGGCGGTGAGCAGCTTCTTGTGGCGGTGGACTTCCTTCGCGACCTTCTCGACCAGCTTGGTCACCGAGTCGTAGCGAAAGTGCAGCCACTCCTGGTCCGAGGCGGGATCGGCGATCTCCACCGGGTCGCGGCCGGAAACAGCCTTGAACGCCGCCCGCGTGTGCTCGCTGTAGCAGAAGTCGTAGTCGGGCAGCTCCTCGGTTTGGTCGAGGTGGTACTTGGCCCAAAGCCCGCGTGGCAGGATCACGTCGGGGTAGCGCACGTAGTCCAGATGAACCCCGTCGACGGTGGGCCGGACCGCTAGCTCGGCGGCGCGGTCGCGGACGTAGTCCTGGACGCCGGGGATGACGGGCGAGATCCAGCGGTAGTAGTTGACGTAGGGCGGGTGGTCGAAGCAGGACTTGCCGGTCCGGCTGACCTGATACCAGTCGGGGTGGTTCTTCCGAATCCACTCGTCGCCGCGGTTGGTGGTCCACATCCAGACGTGGAGCTCGAGGCCGGCCGCCTTCACGATCTCGTACTCGCGATCGTTCGGCGGGCCGCCCAGAAACACGCCGTGCAAACCGTGCCCCTTCAGCTTCGAATACTTCGCCTTGAGGGCCTCTGGGGCGGCCTTCTCGTTCGTGTGGTCCCAGACCCAATACTTGTGTTTCATCACGCCCGGCACAAACGGCGTCGGCTGAGGTTCGTGTCGGTTCATTTCCGGGAGCCCGATGTTCAGGCCGGCGGCCGCTGCGGCCCCCAGGAACTCACGCCTATGCATCGCCCCGATTTTGGACGAAAAGCATTGCCGCACGAAAAGCAAGGTAGTCGTGCAGCGGAGACCGCGTGAAATCCGACTCGTTGGCTGGCGCGATATCAACGAGGATGTCGCGGGTCTTTGTTATGTGGAGGTGGATGTGAAGCCGACGAAAATGAGATTGACGCCGCTCGGCGGAAAACCCGAGTAAGAGGTGATCGGCGCAATCGGAGGGGCGGTCGATTCGAAGGCACCGTTCAGGAGACCGATCGTGCCCGCAAAGGGGTAGTCGGTGCACGCGTTTGCGGCTGGGTACGCCACCGGGCTGGCCATATTCGAGTAGTCACAGGATAAGATCATCGTCGGCCGGGTTGAAGAGGACACCCAAGGCCAGGAGTTCGACTGCGCTTGAACCGCATAGGAGCCAGCCCCGGAAAAGGCGTAACTCTGGTCAAATACAAGGTGTGTGGATGTGGTGTTGAATACGCATGTCTCCCCCGAGATGAAGGGGTGGGTGGCGCTTCCCGCGTTGTTGTTCGACGCATCCAAGCTGTACGGCGAAAAGAACGTGTGAAGCGTAAGGTCTCCTACGTACACATTCGACCCTTGCAAGGGGCCGCCGAGGTTGGTCGCCGAGCTCTCGAACGCCACCATCTCTCCGGAGACGGAGGGCCAAAGACACGCCGCGTTTGCGTTTGTGATTTGATACCCATTGTAAAACAGCTGTGCCGCCGGGCCATCCACATATACGATCCCCTGGCTCCCACCGATATTTGACATGTCCGTCGGGTCAAGTAGCGACTGGCATGGATAGGTAGGGCTCACCGAAGTGGCACCTGAAGCCGTTCCCGCAGCAGTCCAGATATAAGGGTTAGAACAACCACCGCCGGACAAGGGGGCCGCCAACTCGCCGTAGGAAATCGTCCAGTGTTGCCCGGAGGAGTCGTCTACGATTCCAGGAGGCTGAAGGGCAAACTCCGATTCGGCATGCTGAGGGTCCCAAAGCGTCGTGGAATAGTTAGGAACCACGATCGGCGTTGAGCCGCTCGCTGTGCTGCAAACGATCGCAAGAACAATGTTAGGCGGTTGCGCGTTCTGTGGGACCCCAAAGTAGGTCACCCAATGGCCGTCCCGGCTTATGCGCGGACGGCTACAGTATTGGATACCCGAACTGCATGGGACACACACGTGCCCGATGTTACAGCCGCTCAAGTATACGGCCGATGAACCGTCTGAGTGCTTGACGAGAAAAGCGCAGGCTCCCCCGCTGTCGCACGTCGACGGGTAGTACTGTGGCACCACCGGGGATATGCCCAGTTCGTTCGCCCAGTTGAATTGGTTCTCGGTTGAGGAGCTTAACGATCCAGGCACCGAAAGGCAGCACGCAAGGCCCAGTAGTTGCACCAGCATTACGATCGCAATTTTAGTTGCATGACCGAGCGGTACAGAAGATTGTTAACGTTTTCTCAGGTTCGCCATTAAAGTGCTGGATGGGCCGCGGATTCAGCTTGCCCGGCGCTTGTACCGGGGCGAGCCCGTCCCATGCGTACAGCACCCGCCGCAGCTCTTGCTACACGAACCGGTCAACTTGAGGCAGAGGGGGCCGTTGCGGCCCCCAGGACTTCACGCCTATCCATCCGCCCGATTGTGACGCGTAGCGCCGATCCTATAACGAATCTCTCTTTTTCGAACTACAACCCGCGCGGAATGCGACAAACTAGTAATCAGAACCGACATTGCGCCGGCAATTTGACGGCGGGCGGGGAGTAATCATGAACTTTGCATATTTCATGGGCCGTATTCGGTCCAGCAATTGGCGCGCTCCGGCTGCGTTTGTCGCGGGTTCGGTGGCGCTCGGCGCCTCGATCCTCGCTTTCGGCCAAGGCTCGACGCAGCTATCGACGCTGTCGGTCGACATGCCGGCGGCGGTGAAGCACTCCACGTTGGTCGGTCCGACCGATCCGGGTCAGGTGCTGCACGTGAACGTCTCACTGCAGCCGCGCGATCCGGTCGGCATGGAGAACTTCGACAACAGCGTGAATAACCCGCTGAGCCCGTATTACCAGCAGTGGATTACGCCCGCTCAATTTGGCGAGAAGTTCGGCGCGACCCAGACGACCGTCGACCAGACGGTGAAGTATCTCAAGTCGCAAGGGTTCACCGTCACCCTCGTGGCGGATAGCCACATCTCGATCATGGCGGACTGCACGGTCGGCCAGGCTGAGGCCGCGTTCAATACCCAGATCGACAATTATCACCAGGACTCGCCGCAGAAGGGAGAGCGAGCAGATTTCTACGCCTTTGACAAGCCCCTTCAAATGCCGAGCTCGATCGCGAAGTTCGTCGTGAGCGTCGGCGGTATCGACAACGCGGCGAAGCCGGTTGCACTTCATCACGGCGGTGCGGCGGTTAAGGGCCTTGGAAAGCAGGGCGGCGCCGGGCAGACCCTAACGCCCTCGCAAGCGCGCAAGCTCTACTCGCTCGACACAATCTATGGAATGGGTGATACCGGCAGGGGCCGGACCATCTCGATATCGAGCTTCGATGGATTCCAACTTCTAAACGTCCCCCTGTTTTACGCACAGTTTGGGCTCCCGACCCCGCCGGGCGGTGTGGGGTCCAACATCACCGTGATCACCATCGATGGGGGCTTGCAGAACAGTCCGCCGGCTGGCGAAGCTGACCTCGATATTCAGATGGCGCTCGGAGAGGCACCGCTCTGTACATTCCGGATCTACGACGGTGGGCAGAACTTGATCGACGTCCTCACAAGCGAGGCGCAGGATAATTTGTCCGACGCTATCAGCGAGAGCTATGGCTGGTTCGGATTGTCACGCCAGCAGTTGCTCGCACTGCACAACACCCACGTCCAGATGAGCACCCAAGGCATCTCCTACATGGTTGCGACCGGCGACAGCGGCACTACGCTGGAGCCGGCGTATTACGCCGACGACGACCCAGATGTGCTGGGCGTCGGCGGGACGACTGCAACCGTGCAGGCTAGCGGCGCGCGAACAAGCGAAGTCGCGTGGCCGGGCGGTGGAGGCGGTTGGGTTACTGAAGCGGACAGCTTCAATGTCCTGCCGCCGTTCCAGAAGGGCAAAGGGGTTCCGAAGAATATCAACTTTCGACTCATGCCGGACGTCGCCCTCCACGCGGACGGACAGCTCGGCGGCAATCCGGACGCGGCGTACTACTTCTTCTACGGAGGCTCGCTCAACGTGGTCGCCGGCACAAGTTGCGCCTCGCCGCTCTTCACCGGCGCACTCGGCGATGTGGAGCAGCGGCTCATTCAGCTCGGGCAACTTCGGGCGAACCCGGCGGGCAAGAAGCGATTGGGCCGGCTTGCCGACCTGGTGTACTCGGAGAACGGTCGGTCCGACGTCTGGTACGACATCACGTCAGGAAGCAACGGAACGTTGCCTAACGGCCAGACTTCGGTGGCGACGCCGTTTTGGGATACCTGCACGGGGTGGGGAGCCATCAACTGGCAAGGGTTCGTGAATACCTTCGCCTCAGCTCTCAGCACCGCGAATCCGACTTCGGTCTCGATCTACAGCGGCCAGGGCGCTAACGCGACGGGCGGAGTTCCGCAGCTGTTGGTGCAGGATCAGCAGTACTACACGCAACAGGCGGTGGTGACGCCGACCGGCGTGATGTCGGCGGCGCAGATGACCTATACGCTTAACTTGAACGGCGGGACCTTGGCCGCGCTGCAGTTGAACGTCGTCGCCAACGGGTCTTCATTCGCCACGAACTTCATCTACCTCTACAACTACACCACGAACGTTTACGACATCGTTGGAACGAATGCGATGACGGGACAGGATGTCGCGCTGACGATTCCGGTGAATAACCTCACCGCATACGTGGGACCGAACGGGGCGATGAAGATGATCGACCGAATGGTCATCCCGCTGCGCAAAGGGCTCATTCCGTATACGATGAAACTGGATCTGGCGACCGTCTCATACGAGGTCGTTGCCGGCGGGACCTAGGTCGGCTTCGCGTCGGCCAATCGGGGTTCTCCGCGGGAAGCCGCGGGGAACCCCGATTGCTCTATCCCCGGGCTCGCCACTCCTCGGGCGTCATGCCGAACACCAGCCGATCGTGAAGGACGCCCTGGGCGTCCCTAATCGAGTTGCGGAGGGTGCCTTCCAGCTTGAATCCGAGCCGGGGAGGGATTGCGGCGCTCCGCTCATTTTCGACGGCGACGGTGATCGTCACCCGGTTCGCCTCGAGGACTTCGAAGCAGAGCTTGGTAAGCAGCAGCGCGGTTTCGGTCACGTACCCCTTTCCCTGCGCGCTCACCCTGACCCAGTAGCCGATCTCGAACGAGCGGACCGCCCAGTCGATTCGGTGCAAGCCGGTGCCGCCGAGGATTCGGCGCGTATGGCGGTCGAAGAATGCCAGCGGAAGGTCCTCCCGGCGGTCGTAACGGGCGCGAGCCTGCCGGACGAATGCCTCCGTGTCGGAGGGCTTGGCGTGCTGAGGGCCCCAAGGCATCCACGGAAGAATGTGCTCGCGCGATTCGTCGATCGCCTCGAAGAGTGCGGCGCCGTCTCCGGCGCGGTAGGGGCGGACCACGGTGCGCTCGCCTACCAACTCGTCGGGTAGATCAATCAGGATGGGGTCCATGCGGGAATTGGGGCGGATAATGGGTCTCGAACCCACGACCTCCTCAGCCACAGTGAGGCGCTCTAACCCCTGAGCTATATCCGCCGCGTCGAGGGAGAGACATTATGGCACGGGGGAGTGGGGAGTGGGGAGTGGGGAGTGGGGAGTGGGAGTGGTGGAGTGATGGAGTGATGGAGTGATGGAGTGATGGAGTGATGGAGTTTTGGCTCCGGTTCTAATCGGGCTGGGGTCGAATTTGGGGAATTCGGTCGCGACGCTCCGAGCGGCGATTGAACAAATGCGTGCGTTCGTGCACGTCGAAGCCGTCAGCACGTTCGTTCGGTCGGAGCCGATGTACGTGACCGACCAGCCGCCGTTCGTGAACGCCGTCCTCGCCGGCCATACCGAGCTCGGCCCGCTGGCGCTCCTCCGCGAGCTTAAGCGCATCGAGCGGGACCTCGGACGCCAGGAGCGCACTCGGAACGGGCCGCGCGAGCTCGATCTGGATATTCTGGGCTACGGCGCGCTCGCGCTGCGGTCCCACGTGCTTCAAATTCCCCATCCCCGCCTGGCCGAACGCCGCTTTGTCCTGCAGCCGCTCGCTGAAGTTGCGCCGGAGGCCAAGCTGCCCGGCGTTCCGCCCGTGCCGGAGCTCCTCGCGGCAACGGAAGACCAGGCGGCGAACGTCCATCCTATCAGCGATGCCGCTCTTTCAATATAAGGCTCAGGACGGGGAGGGGCGGACCGTCGAGGGGATGGTTACCGCCGACTCGGCGCAGGCAGCCACCCAGAGCCTCACCGCACGGGGCTTCAGGATCTTCGATCTCTCGCAGAAGGGTGGCGGAACAACGGCTCCGCCGCAGCCGGCTCGACCCGCGGCGCCCGTTCAGCCGCCGCAGGCGGCTCCAGCGAGCTTTGCCCAACGTATCGCCAACCCGGTGGCTCCGGACTATCACACCCCCAGCCGGCGCGCGACCGGGCAGCGCGAGCAGATTCTGCTTAACGAGCCGGTCAAACCTAAGCCCGCCCCGATGCCCGCCGGCCCGCAGCGGGTGAACATCCCGGCCGCCGCGCCGGTGCAGATCGTGCGGACCAAGCGCGGCAGCGACAAGTCGAATACGTTCCTCTTCTCGCAGCTCGCGAGCTTCTTCCGCGCCGGGGTGAATCCGGCGGAGGCGTTCACCCGGCTCAGCGCGACGCA
>DATGIR010000107.1:0-5348 GCA_035295605.1 Fimbriimonadaceae bacterium
CATCCACATGTTGAAGCCGTCCCGGGGATCTTCGGTCTTTGAGACCGCAAAGGCGTAGTAGCGACGAACGCAGGTGTCGTACTTGCCGCCCGGGTTCGACTTCGGATCGTTGAACCAGAGCTGGTTGCGGGCCGCGGAGAGGTAGAAGAACCGGTGGCTGACAGGGTCGAAGCAGCAGCGCGAGTCGTACCACTCGTTGATCATTCCGAGCTGGGAGAGGTCGCCGTTGGGATCCGGATGGAGGATGTTCGGGTTATAAGCGAGGTGGGTGTTGATGTTATTGGGGTTGGGCTGGCCGTTTGCCAGCTTGGATTGCCAGAACGTCTTGAAGAAATCGGTCGAGCTCATCGCGGTGGCCCCGCCGGCTTTGCTCGGGAGCTGGTTGCCGTTCCGATCGAAGAACGAGATCATGTGATCGTTGATGACCAGCACGTATTGGTCGCCGACGGCGATCGCGGGGTCGAAGCCCGTCGATCCGGCCGTGAACATGTTCTGCGGTCCGTGAACGCCCGGCGCGCCGATGCCGTCCAGAATCTCCTTGCCCGGAGCGACGAGGTTGCGCGGAATCGCCTTGAGCGCGGGGAGCGCCTCGTGCTCCTCAGCGTCCCCCAGCACGGCGCGCAAGGCGGCGGTTGGGATGTGGAGCGTGATGGCGGCGTGCGGCGCGGCGACGGGCCAGGCGCCGTGCAGAAGGTCGATGTGGGTGGGCGGCGCGCCGGCGAGGGTGAGTGCGAGAGAGAGCAACATCATCGGAGGAACCAAGCGTGGCTCAGCGATCTCACACCCTGGGACCTTTGGAGGCCGGGATTCGGTGGTCTATTTGGAGCTTTAGTGGTCCAGGAACGCATTTCGGGAGTTCGCCGGTAGCCGAGTAAACTCTCCGCTCCCTGGGCGAGTGGCGAAATTGGTAGACGCGCTGGATTTAGGTTCCAGTCCTGCGAAGGGTGAGGGTTCGAGTCCCTCCTTGCCCACCAAGGCTTAGAGCCTGGTCAGGTCAAAGCCACGCAACCACAAGCCAGCGGCCGGCAGCTACTTCCGGACGGCCGGCAGCGCCCGTACCGCCTTCGCCGCGGCCGATACGGCGGCCACGGTCTCCGCATCCAACGTCCCGAATTGCACGGTCGACTTCGACGACCCTGCGCTGCCACGCACGAAGTTGTGGATCGGCGCGCCCGATCCCACCCACTCCGCGTTCACCGTGAAGTCGAAGCCAGCGATGTTCGTCATCTTCGGCGTCAGATCCGCCTCGACGTCCGCGGCTACGCAGTAGAAGCTTGGCTTCAAGGACCCGATGCTGAGAGTTGCCTGTGACACCGGTCTCCGCGCAGGCCAGGTAGCCCCTGGGACTGGCCCGACCGAGATTGAAATCGGCACCCCGATCGGCAGCCTCGAAATCGTGAACTGGAACCCGCTGAAACCGGGCGGCGGGTTCGGGAGCGCCGCGAACACGATCGTGCCCGTCTTCGCCGTGTCGATCAGCTCGCCCCACTTGCCGTTGTAGAACAGCGCGGTCAGGCTGTTTGCCAGCGCGTACGGCTGGAATTTGGTCGGCTGCGTCACGCTGAACTCGAAGAAGCCCCATGGCCCGGACGCGTGAAGCGTCGCTGAGGCCGAGCGAGCCGAATCCCAGCTCGGCGAGCCGAACGAATTCGGCCACAGCACCCTTCCCTGCACCATCCCCTCGCCGATCGTGGCTAGCGGGACATCCGGACCCCTGTTGGACAACGCAACCTTGCCCTCAATGCGGACGGGGAGGGTGGCATCGTTGCCCGAGCCATCGACGCCGTTGTTCCCCTTGATCCCGAAGCAGTCCCATCCGGCCGGCGCCGAGTACTTGTAGGAATTCGACCCAATGTATGGGTTATCGAACTGGATCACGACCTGTCCGGACCCATGCTCGGGCTGGAGGAAGATCGAGCCCGAGCATCCGCAGAATGGGATGTCGTTCTGCGCCTTGACCGTGAGCTGCTGCATCGGCCCGATCGCCTTGAACATCGGGTCGCCAACGTAACTGCCGCTCGTGGTGATCGCCCCTGCGACATTCAGCGTGGTGTTGGACTGGTTCTGGATGATCAGCGTGGTCGATCGGTCGAGTGCGAAAGCGCTCGGGACCAGGATCAGGCAGAGAGCGGCGAGGACTCCCCTGTACATAAAGAGAGCATACAACTCCGGCCAACGCCGTGCGAAAATCAGTCCCGTCCGCGGGCAGCCGAAGCACCTGGTGCGAGTTGAGTTACGGCTGCGCCCTTTCCCAGCGCGTGATCGAACCCGGCGAGCCGAACGATTTGCCGTCCGGCGCGATCGTCATCGGGTCCTTCTCGGCGTAAGCATATTCGGGAGATAGGCCCGACACTCGCTTCGGCGTCATGTACAGCAGATTGCCGTCAACCCGATACCTGCCGACGACCTTCGCCAAGCCGTTCTGCACATAGGTCCCGTCCGCGTTGAACTCGATGTCCTGCATGGCGTCGAAGGCTTGAGCCATCGGCTCGAGGGCCCGGGCCATCTCCTTGAGCCCCTTCTCCGTCTTGGCATCCATTTCGACGGCCGGCGCCAGCGCCGGGTCTGGCTTCGGGGGAACCGTGTGCGCGTGCCAGAGGCCGACAACCCTGGACCGCGCATGCCCCTCGCGAGCAGCCTTGGCCAAGTCCGGCGCCATCGCTTGCAACGACAGACCAAACCGCAAGTCGAATATGAGAAGTAAGACGCCGGCGAGCGCGAAGGACAGCCCGCCTATCCCGTAAAGCCAGCCGATGACCCTCGTCCGCTTGGGTTGGGGACCGGGTTCGAGGCTCATTTAGGCACCGTGAGCGGACCACTCCGAAGGTGAATCCGGCTGCGAAGGTCGTCGAACTCCGTTTGGAAGCTCGGAGCGAAGCCGCCGAACCCGCCCATCGGCGCGCCTCGGACGACCGGCTGGTTGTCGATGATCTCGACCGGCCATCTCGGATACTTGAGGTGATCGGTGGGAGCGTTTGACGACCAAACGGGTCCGAAGCTGTCGAAGTAGCCCGGCTTTGCCGGCGGATCAAAAAGCGCGTAGCAAACAAAGAAGGGGTTCGGGTCCAACTGATGCTCCCCTGCCAAGACTCGACCGACCTCGCCGAAAATCGCCTTGCACTTCGCCTCGCCGAACGGCAGAAGTCCGTTCACGGTCTTCGCGACCCAACGCGACCTTTCCCTGGCGGCGGCATAGCCGGCCGGCTCTGCGTCGAGGACCAGGTGCATACCCTTTCGCAAATCTGCCTCCGAGATCAGCGCGGTTGAGGGAGGCCAGCCGTTCACCGGGTGATAGCCGATACGTCCGTCGACCACCTGGAACGAAGCCAGGGTGGCCGCTCCCTTCGGTCCGTCCGTGCCGTAAAGCCAATCCTCGACGCCGACCGCCCTCGAGCCCTCATAGACCGTCCAGCGATTCACGCGGTCCGGCTTGCCCAACGCCTTGATCACTACGGCCTTCGGCGCCCGCTCCGGCAGCGTCCGAAGCGATTGAAGGAATTTCGCTCGATCTGGGTACTTGGGCGGATCGCCATGAACGAGGAGCCAAAGAGCCGCGCAGGCAACCATAACCCCTTTGACGCACGTCGGGACGGAATGTATTCGGCGCGCAAGTCTCCGCCCGTCGGTCCAGTAACCTTGCGTGAATCGTCTCGCCATGCTAGCTCTCATCCTCACCTTGGTGGCGACCCCGCGTCCGCAAGCGGATTTGATTCGTGTTCGCGGGAACGGGTTCGAATACGCGACGAGCCCCTCGACCGGCGCGGCGGCTTGGGCGAACCTCCGGACCGGAAAACGGCTTAACCTCGGCGGAAGTCCGGAAGTCGAACTAGAAGTCGGCGCCGAGCCAAAGGCCGCAGTGAAGGTCGAGCTCATTCCCGGGGCGCCGCCGCGCCTGGAGGCCGACGGCGCCCACGCCTTCCTGTTCTTCAAGTCGCGCGACGGGGCGCTCTCCGTGGAAGAACGCCTCGCAACCGACCCGTCCGACTCAGTGCTTCGAAAGGAACTCTTCGTCACCAACTCGGGCGCCGGCCCGGTCCGGCTCCTCAACGTCGTGCTTGGCCGATTCCCGGTACGCGGCGTCAAGCCCGAGGGAGGTGAGCGGGGGTTTCCGCTCTACCTCGACAATCAGTTCTTTGTGAGCGTGGCCCACCCGGCCGGCTTCGCGCATGTCGAGTCCGGATCCGTTGTGCTGCGCCAGTATCCGGGCAAGTGGCTGGGTCCCGGCCAGACCATCGCATCGATGGAGGCGGTGTACGGCGTGGCCGGACGAGGGGGCGCCAAGACGTTCTTCGTCGACTACGTGCGAAGCCGCATGGCTCGAGTCGTCTATCACCACGATCACGCGTATTCGGTGCTCGAATCCTTCGGCGGGCAACCGGACGGCGACTATAAGCGGAATTTCTCTATCGGCGTTTCCGAGTCCTACCTGCTCCGCCACCTCGACGACGTCGCACAAGGTGAGGCCGCGACCGGCTTCAAGTTCGACTTCTACGGCATGGAGTTCTGGCACGACCGGGCCGGCGACCTGAAAACCTTCAACCGGAAGAACTTCCCGAACGGCTTCGATTCGGTGCGCGACCGCATTCTCGGCCTGGGAATGAAGCCCGCCCTCTGGATCGACAGCGGCCGGCTGCCCTACTGGACGATCGACCAGAACCCCGCCGTGCGGCGCTGCTTCAACGTGCGGGACGGCGTGGGGCACCTGTGCCGGGCGAGCGAGCCGCTGGCGAGGATGTACAAGGATGCCTACCTGTACCAGATGAGCCACAACAAGGTCGGGCTCGTCAAGTTCGACAACCTGGAGTCGGTTTGCAACAATCCCGCGCACGACCACTTGCCGGGCCCGCTCTACTCCACCGAAGCGATCTACGACTCGATCATCGACTTCTTCCGGACCCTGCGATCGGCGAACCCCTATCTCTTCATCGAGCTGTACTGGGGCTACCACAGCCCCTGGTGGCTGCTCTACGGCGATACGTGCTTCGATACCGGGGGCAGCATCGAGGCGGCGAGCCCGGCCCAATTCCCTGCACCCTACGCGCGCGACTCGGTAACCCAGCGGCTGGACCAGGCCCAGCGCACGGTCAGCGACACGCCATGGCTGGGCAAGGACACGCTCGGGGTCTGGCTCTCGGATTGGGCATGGAACAGCGGCATCGGCTCGGCGCGTTGGCAGGAAGGCGTGATCATGGATATGGCCCGGGGAAACCTCCTTCTCCAGCTTTGGACGGACGCCGACTGGCTGACCCCGCCCGAGCGCGCTCAGCTCGCCACGTTCGGCCGGCTCCTCGAGTCGGACGCCGCCTGCTTCGCAAACCCGGCGCCGATCCTGGGCAATCCGGACCGGG
>DATGIR010000108.1:0-4417 GCA_035295605.1 Fimbriimonadaceae bacterium
TCCCTCACCGGGCCACGAAGCTCGGCGTGCGAGAAGCTGAGGATAGACGGGGCGATGCTCGGCTTCACTGCTTGGCGCCCCGTGGGCGCGCTCCCGGCGCCGATTGATGGATCGTCTTCTTCAATTGGTCGTTGTAGTAGATCCGGAACGTGGCGGTCGGTCCGTACCCGGTCGCGTCGACGTCAAACTCCTCGTCCGGCTCGTGACTCTCCTCGTAGATGTTGCGCGTTCCGTTCGCATCCTCGATCTCCACCCGCACCTGGACCGTCGATTTTGCGTCCGTCAGCTTGATATGCAGCGTGTACTCGTTCGTGACGTCGGCATCGGCCGGCGGCGCCTGGGTCCTATCGGGGGCGGTTCCTGCCGCATCTGGAGGTGCAGTCCCATTGCTCACCTTGAGGTGGATATTCGTTTCGCGGCCGACCTTGCGCTTCGCGGGCGGATCCTGCTCGACCACCTGATCGCGCGGCGCCTTGGAATCGATGTAGTCCACCGGCTCGCTCACGTTCAGCGATAGGTTATGGAGGGCGGACCGCGCGTTGTCCAGTTCCATGCCCACCAAATCCGGCACTTCGACGCTTCCGCTCCCCGAAGAGACCACCACCGTGATCGTCGACCCCTCCCGAACCCGGTCGCCTGCTTCCGGATCGGAGGTCAACACGGTGTTCTCGGGAAACTGCTCGCTCTGTTGCCGCAAGCCCTCGTGGAGTTCCAAGTGCAAGCCCCGGAGGGTGACCCTCGCCTGCGCGATGTCGGTTCCCTTCAACGTCGGCACGCGCACGTACTTGGGCTTGCTGGCGTTCATCCCGACCCACATGATCAGGACGCCGGCGAGGATACACACGAACATCGCCGCGAAGTAGCCCAGGTAGCGCACCAGGGGGTCGTCGTCCTCGCGGTCCCGGCGACGCCGCCGTCCTTCCCGCTCCTGGGGCGGCCGTGCGGCTGCCATGCGGGGAGCGACGGCAACCGGCTCGGCCTCGAGGGCCTCCGCCGGCTTGAGCGGCCACGAAAGGGTGCGCCCAAAGCGCAAGGCGTCCTGGAGGATGCGTAGGTCCGCCATCATCGCCGACGCGGTGCGGTAGCGCGCGGCGGGGTCCTTGTTCATTGCTTTCTTGACGATCTCATCCAGGACGATCGGCGCCGACGCGTTGAAGCCTTTGACACTTGGTGTGGGGGTGGTAGCGTGCTTCATCGCCATCGCCAGGGCTGAGTCGGCCGAATAGGGCGGCCGGCCACAGAGCAGCTCGAAGAGCAGAACACCTACGGAGTAGACGTCGGAGCCAGTCGACGGTGTGGCACCCGCGCTGACCTCAGGTGCCAGAAACGGCGCCATGCTGGGCAGAACGACGGCGCCGGCGGTTGCGCTGCGCGAGTACGCCTCCCAAACCGCGGCAAGCTGGACCCGGGCGCTGCCATCCACCCCGATCACGATGTTTTCGGCGCTGACATCCCCGTGGACAATTCCGGCGCTGTGAAGAGCGTCGAGCCCCTCAAGAATCGAGATGGCGGTACCCACCGCGACGGGAACGCTAAACGGCGCCAGCTTGCGGATTCGCTCGGCCAACGTGATGCCGGGGCTGAACTGGCCGATAAGGAAGGGCCGCCCGGCGTCGTGCTCGAGACCGAGGATGCGCTCCACGCCGGGATGATCGACCGAGGATGACTTCTTGGCGGCGATTCCCACCGCCTCGACAAAGTCCAGTTCCCGATCGAACGGCGAGCGGAAGGTTCGCACGCACACATCCTTGCCGGTCGTCGCCTCCTTGCCTTGAAACGAGGTGAAGATCGGCCCGTCGGTGGTGATGGAGACAAGCTCGTACCGGCTTCCAAAAACCTCGCCGATCACTTGTCGGCGGCCCCGCTTCGCTTGCCGAGGAAGGGAAGAAAGACGCAGCAGCCGAGGAGACCGAGGGCGGCGAGGCGTACCGGCGGCGAATCCACCCGCGCCGCGTACTCCTGATACGAACCGTCCCGGTAGGAAATCTGGCTCGCGGCATAGCCGACCCCGAGCAGGACGAGGCTGACCGTGAACACGATCATTCGAATGAGCTTCATCCCGTCACCATTCTACTGAATGCGTCTTAATGCGACAGTGCGGCGAGAACGTCCGCCTCCGGAACGTTGGGCACGAACTCACAGCTTCCAATCCCGCGCAGCAGGCTGAATGCCAGGTTGCCCCTGGCCGCCTTCTTGTCCCGTCGCATTTGGGCAATGAGGCGGCCGGCTTCCTTCAACGCGGGGTGCGCGATGGGGAGTCCCTCTGCTTCCAGCCGGGCCGAGACGGCGGCGCGGGTGCCCTCCGGGGCCATGCCGAGGCGTTCGCCGAGTCCGGCTTCCACGACCATGCCCACGCTGATCGCCTCGCCGTGGAGGAGTTCGCGGTAGCCGGTTTCCCGCTCGAGCGCGTGACCGACGGTGTGGCCAAAGTTGAGAATCGCCCGGCGCCCGGTCGTTTCCATCTCGTCGGCTTCCACGACCTCCTTCTTGCACTCGATGCAGCGCCGGACCACCGTTTCCGTATCGCGTCTTGCATCCATTTCGAGGATCTCCGGCGCCATGATGAAGCCGTACTTGAGCACCTCGGCCATCCCGTTGGCGAATTCGCGGGGTGGAAGCGTTGAGAGCGCGTCGACCGAGACCCACACCCCCTTCGGGGCATGGAACGCCCCCAACATGTTCTTGCCCTCCGGCAGGTCCACGCCCACCTTGCCGCCGACCGAGGAGTCGACCTGCGCCAGTAGCGTGGTCGGCACTTGGATATAAGCCACTCCGCGCATGTACGTAGCGGCCACAAACCCGGCGAGGTCGCCGATCACGCCCCCGCCAAGGGCCACTACGACCGCGTCGCGCTGGGCGCCGCCCTTCGCCAGCCATTCAATCGCGCGAAGATACGCTTCCGCCGACTTCGTGCCTTCGCCCGGGTCCAATTCGAGCACCGGCACCGACCCTGGGATCAAGGCCCGGTAGTGGGACGCGACGTGACGGTCGGTCAGGACAAAGCTGGCCTCGCCGAGCGATCCCAACATCGTCGCCAACGGCTCGAAACGAATCTCGTACTCGCCGGTTCGGTGACGGATCCTCATGGCGCGGTCTCCAGAGCCGCCAGCACCTCCCGCGCCGTGCTCTCGACGTCCTTGCCGCCGACGCGCACGGTGAGGTCGGCCTGCCGATAGAGGGGTTCGCGCTGCTCCAGAATCTCCCGCAGCCTCTCGCGCCACTGGGGGCCTTCGAGCAACGGGCGGCGCTTCTTGCTCCTCTCAAGCCGTTCGATCAACGCGTCGACCGGAGCTTCGAGATAGAGCGTCGTCCCCAGCCGGCGCAACTGTGGCCAATTCTCCGGGCGGATCACGATACCCCCGCCGGTCGAGACAACCGCACCGCACGGTTCCAGCTTGCGCAGGACTGCGGACTCGTGCTCGCGGAACGCATCCTCGCCGTAGAGCTTGAAGACTTGCGAAATCGGCCGGCAGACGGTCTGCTGGACGAGAATATCGGTGTCGATGAACTCGCGACCGGAGATGTCGGCGATCGAGCGTCCGAGCGCGGACTTGCCCGAGCCCATCATGCCCAGCAAGATCCAGCAGCGTTCCATGAGCGCGTTCGCACTCACAAAAAGAGGGCGCGACAGGACAATTCTATCCTGCCGCGCCGAGATACGGTTCCGTCTGTTCTAACTAGACGCCTTGGCCGGTCGAGGAGTCATCCTCGACGACGGTCGGGGTCACGAAGATCAGAAGCTCCGTATCGGTGTTGTTGATGTTCGTCTTGCGGAAGAACTGGCCGATGATCGGGAGGTCGCCGAGAATCGGGTACTTGATCTCCTGAGTCTGGTCGTTCTTCTGCACCAAGCCGCCGAGCACGATGGTCTCGCCGTTCCGGACGCGCGCCACGACAGCGAGCTGCTGCGTGAAGACGTTCGGGAGCTGAGTTCCGTCCGCCGCCGTGGTGAACGAGGCGATTGCCGCGTACTGCGGGTTCAGGAACATCGTGATCGTGCCGTCCCGGTTGATACGCGGGGCAACGCTCAACGACGTGGTGATCGGGATCTGGATCAGCTGCGGCGCCGTGATTACCTGTCCGTTGCCGACTGAGACCAACTGGTCGATCTCGATGTACGTGGTCGTGTTCTGGGCTACGAGCGCCGGCTGGTTGTTGAGAGTCCGAACGATCGGAGCGCTCACGACTTTACCGTGGTCCTGGATCAGCTGAGTGCGCATCCGGGTGGCAATGTTGCCGCTCGAGAAGCTCATGAAGATCGGGTTACCCGTGTTGGCCATCGAACCGGGGAGGTTGCCGGTAACGATCGCGCCGCGGGCGTAAAGCCAGTCATAACCGATCTCTTTGGCGAGGTCGCTCGACGTCGAGATGAACTCGAGCTTGACCGTAACCTGCTTGGGAGCGACGTCGAAGAGCT
>DATGIR010000109.1:0-10077 GCA_035295605.1 Fimbriimonadaceae bacterium
CGAGTGGAGTTGCCACCGAGCACGTAGCCGCCGTTGTCGCCAACACCCGGATCCACGAGGATTCCGAAGTTCTTGATGTACGGCTGGGTGAGGTAGACCCACGAGTCGGCCGAACCGTAGCCGATGTTCTCGTTCGAGCCGGGGCCGGTACCCGCGACGCAGAGCGCGCCGGAGACGGCCGGGTCGCACTGGTTGGTGCCGAGCACGAAGTTGTCGTCGGCGTCGTTCATGTACATGAGTTCGGCGAGACCGACTTCCTTGGTGTTCGCGAGCGAAGCAGACTTCTTAGCCTGAAGCTTGGCCTGAGCGAAGACCGGGAATAGGATGGCTGCGAGAATCGCAATAATGGCGATTACGACGAGGAGTTCGATGAGCGTAAATGCACGTTTCAATTGAAGATTTCCTCCGCGAATAATTGTCGCGACATCCCCGCATCTCTCCCGTGGCTGGGCGAGATACGAGGCTGAGACCCCAAGGCCTTAAACCTATGATAACACGAGTTGTGCCAAAAGGCCAAATATTTTCCGAACCGGCGCTTTATGCCGTAGGACCCGCATTTTTGGCTTCCATCGGCGCCCAGTGCGACCGGCGGAACTCAAGTGTTGCGTGCGGCTAGTATTGATACCGATGCATCTGCTCCTCGCTTGTGCCCTTTTGCTGCAATCGCCCGATCCAGCGTTCGATCCCGGCCCGAATCCAATGCTCATGCGGCATCCGACGATGAACGCCTCGACGATCGTTTTCGAGTTCGCCGACGCCCTGTGGTCGGTCCCGCGGGTGGGCGGAGAGGCCCATCGCCTCACCGTCGGCCCCGGCGTCAACGGCGACCCCTTCTTCTCGCCGGACGGCTCGATGATCGCCTTTTCCGGCGACTACGACGGCAACACCGACGTATACGTGATGCCGGCGGAGGGCGGCGTGCCCAAAAGACTGACCGCGCATCCGGCGCCGGACACCGTTGTGGGCTGGGCTCCCGACGGCCGATCGGTGCTCTTCACGTCCTCAATGCTCTCCAACAGCGACCTGCCCCGCCTGTTCACCGTGCCGGTGACCGGCGGCTTTCCAACTCCGCTGCCGCTGCCAAGCGGGAGCCAAGGCTGCTACTCGCCGGATGGGACGCACCTTGCCTACGTGCCCGGAATCAAGTGGGAAGAGGCGTGGAAGCGGTACCGCGGTGGCCAGACCTACCCGATTTGGATCGCCGACCTCAAGGATTCGCACATCACCAAGATCCCTCGAAACAACACGAACGACGAGCAGCCGATGTGGGTGGGAGACACCGTCTACTACCTCTCCGACAAGCGGGGACCCGTCGGCCTTTACAGCTACAACGTGAACTCCGGCCGGGGAGCCGAGGAGATCAAAGGCGAGGGGTTTGACCTCAGGTCGGCAACCGCCGGCCCGGGGGGAATCGTCTACGAGCGGCTCGGTTCGATCAACATATTCGACCCAAAGAGCCACGCGAGCACCCGCGTGCCGATCTCGATTCACGGGGACTTTCTTGAAGTTCGACCCAAGTTCAAGAACGTGGCCAACTACATGGACTCGGCTGCCATTTCCCCCAGCGGCTCCCGCGTGGCGGTCACCGCGCGCGGCTGGGTTTTCACTGCCCCCGCGAGCAAGGGGGACGTCCACCTCCTCACGGAAGGGCAGGGCGTTCACCGGCGCAATGCTTCGTGGTCGCCGGACGGCAAGACCATCGCCTGGATCACCGACGAGAAGGCGGTTCAGCAGCTGGCGCTCTTCGAGGTGGCGACCGGCAGCAAGAAACTGCTTGACCTTGGCGAGGCGCCGGGCTACTACTACGATCCGCTCTGGTCCCCGGACTCGGGCAAAGTCGCCTATTACGACAACAAGACCCAGCTGTGGTATCTCGATATCAAGAGCGGAAAGAACGTCAAGATCGATTCGACCACCTACAACAACCCTCGGCGAGGCTACGACTTCGACTGGTCGCCGGACTCCAAGTGGCTCGCGTGGAATCGCGACCTCGATAACCACCTGAACGCCCTTCTGTTGTTCAACGTGGACACGGGCAAGAAGACCCAGGTGACGGACGGACTCGCGGACGTGAACAGTCCGGTTTTCGACAGGAGCGGTAAGTATCTCTACTTCACCGCGAGCACCGAGATCGGGCAGGGCTCGAGCTGGCTCGACCTCTCGAGCTTCAACGCCCTGAACGCCAACCGGTCGGTGTATGCGCTCGTACTACGGAAGGACGAGACGGACCCGCTGCATCCCGAGAGCGACGAAGAGACGCCGAAAGCAGAGGGCGAAAAGCCGGCCAAGCCGGCAACGCCGCCCAAGCCCGATCCGAGCAAGCCGTCGATCGACCTCGACGAGCTCGAGCATCGGATCATCGCGCTCCCGATGCGGGCCACGAGCTACGATGGGCTGGCCGCCGGTCCTCCCAACAGTGTGTTCGCCATGATCGGCCCGGTGCGCGCTACCGCGAACTCGATCGCCGGACTCCCGTCAATCGTCAAGTTCTCCTTCGACTCGCGAACGGCCACTCCGTTTGCCCAAGGCGCGACGGGGATGCGCGTGACCCCAGACGGGACCAAGGCGCTTCTCCAGTCCGGCGCCGGACTCCAGATCGTCTCGACGATGGCGCCTGCCGCTCCCGGCGCCGGCGCCGTGAACCTATCCGAGCTTTCAGTCAAAATCGACCCCCGAGCGGAGTGGGCGAGCATGTTCCACGAGGTGTGGCGAAACGAAGACATGCTCTTCTACTCGCCGACGGTGAACGGCATCGACGTCAAGGCGATGGACCGGCGGTACGCACCATTCCTAAAGAACCTGCAGACGCGGAACGACCTCAACTACCTGTTCGTCGACATGACAGGCGAGCTGTGCGTAGGGCATGAGTTCCCCGGAGGCGGTGAACTTCCGCAATCGCCCTTCGTTCCCGGCGGCCTCCTTGGCGCCGACTACACCTTTGAGAACGGCCACTACAAGCTGGCCCGAATCTACGACGGCGAGCGATGGAACCCTGGCCTTCGGGCGCCGTTGGCTCAGCCGGGAATCAACGCCAAAGTCGGCGAGTATCTCCTCGCGATCAACGGCAACGAACTGACTCAGGCGACCGACGTGTACGAGGCGTTGGAAGGCAAGGCCGGCAAGCAGGTGAAGGTCAAGCTCGGCCCGACGCCGGACGGCAAGGGCGCTCGCGAGGTGACGGTGGTTCCCATCGCGAACGAGTTCGGCCTGCGCTCGCGGGCGTGGGAGGAGGACAACCGCCGCTACGTCGAGAAGATGACGAACGGCCGCGGCGGGTACGTGCACGTACCCGATACCGCCAACGGCGGTTGGACCGCGTTCAACCGTTACTACTACGCCCAGGTCGGGAAGGACGGGATCGTGGTCGACGAGCGGTTCAACCACGGCGGTCTCATCAACGACTTCATGATCCGCGAGATGCAGAAGCCGATCGACGCCGCCTTCAAGCCGCGCTACGGCAAGGCCTGGCCCACTCCGGGCTCGGCGATCTACGGCCCCAAGGTGATGCTGATCAACCAGTTCTCCGGCTCCGGCGGAGACATGTTCCCCTGGCTGTTCCGGCACGAAAAGGTCGGCCGGATCATCGGCAAGCGCACCTGGGGCGGCCTCATCGCCGCCAAGAGCTTCGAGCTGGTCGACGGGGGACGGGTGAACTCGCCCGACTATGCGTTCTTCAATCCGTGGGAAAACAAGTGGGACGTCGAGAACTGGGGCGTTCCCCCGGATCAGGATGTCGAACTCGACCCGCAGCAGTGGCGCCAGGGGCATGATGCCCAGCTCGACGCCGGCATCGCTCAGCTCAACAAAGAGTTGGACGGATACAAGCCGATGAAGCTGGAGCACCCGCCCTATCCGGACCGGACGAAACTGGATATCCGCTTCTAGTCCGGGGTTGTATTGACAGGTCCGCCGCCCGGCGTTATGCTGGCGGCGGAATGTCAAATCGATACCTTCGGGGCGCAATCGCCCTTGGCATGGCCCTTCCCGTCATGCAGGGCTACAGCGAGTTTCCCGCTCAGCGCTTTTCGACCGACGGCTCGGCATCGGTAGCCGACGTCGACTCCCACGTGGAGGGCGTGATGAAGGCCAACGACGTGCATATGGCGTCCCTGGCGATCGTTCAGGGCACCCGGCTGGTGTACGCCAAGGGCTACACGTACGGACCGCCAGGAACGCCGGAGGCCAAGCCGACGACGCTGTTCCGGCAGGCGAGCTGCTCCAAGTTTCTGACCGCGCTCGGGATCATGCAGCTCATCGAAGACGGGAAGCTCTCTCGCGACTCGAAGATGCAGGACGTGCTCCACCTGAAGACCCACGACGGAAAGGAACCGGTCGACTCGCGATTCGGGAACATCACGATTCAGGAGCTGCTCGAGATGCGCTCGGGTCTGCAGAACGACGCGCCGTTCAACGACGTGGTGGTCTCCAAGGCGACCGGGAAGGCGCTGCCGGTCCTGGTCAAGGATGTTGAGGAGTACCTTGCGAGCGAAAACCTGATGAATAATCCGGGAATCCGTTCGAAAGCGTTCTACAGCAACACCGATTTTTCAGTGCTTGGCTACATCGTCGCCAAGCTTCGCGGGAAGAACGATCTGGCCGATGCGCTGGACGAGTCGATGTTCAAGCCGCTGCAGATCACACGAATTCGCGCATCGCGTTCGCTAAAGGGCAAGCAAGCGCCGGACGAAGCCGTGTATTACGCCAACCCGTATCAGACTCGACCCAGCGTCATGACCCCTCCACAGCCGCAGGTCGAGCTGGAGTACGGTGACGAGAACCTTCAGAACTTCGAAGGCGGCGGCGGGCTGAGCGCGGCGGCGACCGACTACGCGCGAGTCCTGGCCGCGCTCAACGAGCCGAGCGACACCATCATCTTCAAGAAGGCTTCGACCTACATGCAGATGCTCAAATGGAGCGCTGCTTGCTACACGGACAAGCGGTTCGCGAGCGGCGCCTTTGGGTTCTACGGGCTCGACTACTGTGCCGAGATGGCGAGCGACCCGGGAAGCTACGAGGCCGACAAGGGCGGCTATCTGGAGACGAGCCAGAACGCGATCTATTTCCAAAGCGGCGGCCTAGCCTACGTGATCTGCTGGGACGGCCACACACCGAACGGGGAAAGTTGGTACCCGGCCTTCAACTCGGTGATCCAGGCGGCCCAAAACCACAACTGGAACAACGTCGACTTGTTCCCCAGGTACGGAATGAAGCCGCTGCCCGCGGTCTACAACCCGAGGCTGATGGTCAAACAGCCGACTGTACCGATCCGGCAGATCGGAGAGGTTCTCGGGCACCCGAAGCGTCCATGAGCTTCACCTGAACCATTCCGAGTACGGAGTTGACGAAGTTCGCGGCGGTGGCGCGGGCCAGGTCGTCGAGTACCGGTCGGCCGGTCTGGACCTTGCCCTCCTCGATGAGCCGGGCGATGCCAACCCCGGGCAGGCAACCAACTTCGGGATCGGGGGTGACAAGCTTGCCGTCGATCTCGAGGACAACGTTGCCCCGACAGAACTCGGTGATCTCGCCGTGCTCGTTGTAGAGGAGGACCTCGTCGGCTTCGGGGTGGGCTTCGAGGTGTCGGTTGTAGACGCCGCGTGAGGTCGTCTTGTGGTGCAAGTTCGGGTCGGTCGAGTCGACCGGCTCGGTGGCGATTGCTGCCGTGATCGGCCCGGCCGGTAGTGTGGACGAGCACGGCTCCGCGGAGAACCGGCCGTCGGCGAGAAGCAGCAGCCGAAGCCGCATCCGTGCATCGGGGTCGGAGGCGGGAATCGCGTCGATCGCCACCCCAGCAGCCTGCCGATCGAACGGGATCTTGAACGCCTTCGCCGAATTCTCAAGCCGGTCCAGATGCCCGCCAACCAAGGACAGATCGCCCAGGGCGTGCAACGGAATCGACTGGGTCAATGCCCAGGGCTCGCCCTCGCTGAGCAGGAAGTCGCGCTTGGCAAGGCACTCGGCGTACTCGGAGTCCGCCTCGGAGTCCCATACGATGCCGCTTCCGATTCCGAACTCCCCTTCCCCGCTCTTGCCATCGATCCAAGCCGTCCGGATCGCCACGTTGAACCGCTGCCGGCCCGGGGCCATGAACCCGATCGCCCCGCAGTAGACGCCCCGCGGAGAGGCTTCGAGCTCGGCGATAAGGCGACAGGTGGCGATCTTTGGCGCGCCGGTGACGGATGCAGGCGGAAACAGGCTCTTGAAAAGCTGCGGAACCGTGGCCGAGGTGTCGGCACTCACCGTCGAGGTCATTTGCAGGAGGCCGCGGTGCCGTCGGACCTGGAGCAGTTCGTCGATGGAAATTGATCCAGGCTCGGCAACCGCGCCGAGGTCGTTCCGGACCATGTCCACGATCATGATGTTCTCAGCGCGCGACTTGGGGTCGCGGGCAAGAGCTTTACGGGCCAGATTTTCGTCCAGCGGATCGGCCGGCCGCGGCCGCGTGCCCTTCATGGGTTGTGAACGAATGCCCGCGCCGTTGCGCTCGAAGAAGAGTTCCGGCGAGAAGCTGGCAACCCTCCACTCGCCGCCGTGGATGAACGCGGCATAGGGAGGGGGGTCGTTGCCGCACCGGGCCGCGAAAAGATCGGCCGGGCTCCCGGTGAGCCGGAAGTTCTGGCGGAAGGTCAGATTGACCTGATAGGTGTCGCCGCGCGCGAGGGCTTCGTGAACCTTCGCGAACCTCGCACGGTATTGGCCAGGAGACAGCTCCGGTTCCGCAGGGTCGATATGGGAATAAGCCTGCCGCGGCCGAAGTTCCCGAAAGCGGGCGGGCGGCCGGTCGAAGAGCGCGAACCACGCTAGGGGTTGGTGGCCACGCTGGGCTCGAACGGCTTCATCGCAGGCCGGGCCCGCGTCGAAGCTCACGAAACCGGCGGCCCAGCCTCCGAGCTCGGCGTGGTTGGATGCGAGTTCCAGGATCGGCAGGACCTGGTCCAATCGACGGGTCGTGAGCACCCGAGAGGGGTCGGAGAAGCAGAGCCACCCGTCCCCGTCGCGCGCGACCGCCTCGCCCGGCTGAACCGATTCGAGGTCGAGGAAGTAGCTGTCGAGCAAAACCGACAAAGCGGTGGGAGGTTACCGAGCCCAGGGCTCCGCACCACGTAAATACCTCGTATAATGATGTAGATCAAGATGCAAGAACGAGAGCTGCTCAAGGGGAACATTCAAACACTCATCCTCGCGATCCTCGAGGAAGAGCCGCTGCATGGCTACGGCATTGCCCGGGCGATCGAGCGACGGAGCAAAGCTGCGCTCTCGTTCCGGGAGGGCTCTATCTATCCGGCGCTCAAGGCGCTGGAGCGGGAGGGTCTGATTGCTTCCAATTGGGAGACGCCGGCGATCGGCCCGGCGCGGAAGGTGTACCGACTGCTGCGCAAAGGCGGCGGTGAACTGGAACGGCGAAAGCTACGATGGCGCGAGCTTGTCGACTCGATCGATTTGGTTCTAGGAGGAAATCCAGATGTCCAACCGACATGACGAAGCGGAGCGCGGCTGCGCGGAGGGGATGGTTCTGGGGTACCTGGAGGTCGTCGGCACGACCCTGAATCCCGTGGAGTTTGCCGAACGGCGCGACGAGCTGGCCGGTCATCTGTTCGAATTGGCTGCCGCCCACGAAGAGCTCGGAATGCAACCCACCGAGGCAATGCGCGCCGCCATCGCGAAGCTGGGTGCTCCGAGGCTAATCGGCGAGGCGATCTCGGGCGCGAAGGCCCGGCAAATCCATCTTGGGTCAGCGTGGCGGCCGGTCCTGATTGGATCGCTGACGTCTGCACTCTCGATGTGCCTGGCGGACCAGGTGCTCGTCGGCTTAGGATACTACCGCCACGCTGGCGGCTGGGCGACCGCTCTTCTGGGTGCAAGTCTCGGACTCTTGGGATCGGCGATCGTACTTCGCGCCCGACTGCGCCCGTGGCTGCAAGCTGCGCTGGTGGCGCTACTTTATGGTCCCGTACTCCTACAGGTGATCTCTTCCTTGAACGACGGTCGCCTGTCGCCATTCGTATGGCTGGGCACATGCTTGGCGTTCAGCCTCGCCGGGGTGGCGACCGCCGTCGCCGCCATGCTATCTGCCCGTTGCGCAGGCCTTCAAGCAAGAACGGCGCAGCAAGCGTAGACTCGCCGGATGGACGCCGAGGCGGTGTTGCGCCGCCTGAATGCAGAGCGGGAGTCCCTGCACCGCGCGGGCGAGGTGGTCGAGGCGTTTCAGCATCTCGTTCGCAAGACGATCGACGGGGAGCTTCACGAAGTCTCATTCTCGCTCCTCAGCGATCAGAACGCTGACCGCGTCATCGAAGAGCAAGTCAGGCATTTCCGCGACCTCAACGTTTCGTTCGAGTGGAAGGTGTATGGCTGCGACGGGCCATCGGACCTGCTCGGGCGCCTTCAGCGACACGGCTTTGAGATTGGCGCCAAGGAAGCGCTGGTCGTGTTCGATCTCGAAGCCAGTTCCCTCGTTGCCGACCTCGCATGCAAAGTGCGTGAAGTTCGAACGCCCGACGACCTCGTCATCTACCGAGCGCTGGCGGAGGAGATCTTCGACAAGGATTACTCCTTCACCACCGGCGTCCTCGCGCGCGGGATCGGGGCCGGCTCGACCGACCATCTCGGATTCATCGCCTTCGTCGAGAACGAACCCGCTTGCATCGGGCGGCTGTACACACACCCGGATAGTGCCTTCGGCGGCCTTTACGGCGGTGGAACCCTTCCGCGCTTTCGCGGCCGCGGCTGCTACCGGGCGATGATCGCGGCCCGCGCGGCCCGCGCCTCCGAACTGGGAGCGCGATACCTGCTCGTCGACGCCTTACCCACCAGCCTGCCGATCCTGCTTCAGCTCGGCTTCACTCATGTCACGGACACCTGGCCTTGCACGTGGAGCCCCACCCTGAAATCCGGCGAGCCGACCCGGTAACGTTCCGTTCGGCTCGACGAGGAGGTTGGAGAGTGGCGAAAGAGATTAGGGTTGGATACATCGGCGCGGGCGGCATCGCCCGGTCGCACGCCGAGGGGCTCGCACGCATCGAGGGCGCGCCGATGGTGGGGGTGACCGACGTGCACGCCCCGGCAGCGGAAGAGCTGGCCGCCAAGCATGGCGCAAAAGCGTACGCGTCCGCCGCCGAGCTGATCAAGGATTGCGCGCCCGATGCATTGTTCATCTTCACGCCGCCGTTCGCGCGTGGTGAGGCCGAGCGGGCCGCGCTGGCGGCCAGGGTGCCCTTCTTCATCGAGAAGCCGCTGGCCCTGGACAAGGGGCTCATGGCAGAAATTTCGGCCGAAGCCCAGAAGCTCAACCTCATCACGAGCACCGGCTACATGACCCGCTACCGAAAGAGCGTCGCGCGGGCGCGCGAAATCGTGAAGGAGGACCCCGCGATCCTCGGTTACGGCGGTTGGTGGGGCGGCTCCCCCGGCAACCACCCGTGGTGGACCGACATGAGCAAGAGCGGCGGGCAGTTCCACGAGCAGGCGACCCACACGGTGGACTTGGCGCGCTACCTGTTCGGCGAGGCGGTCGAGGTCTACGCGGCCGCTGCTCGCGGCTTCAACAAGGGGATCCCCAACTACACGATGGACGACGCGATCACCGTCGCGATCAAGTTCGCCGGCGGCGGCATCGCCAACCTGATGTCGAGCTGCTCGAGCAACGCGGGCGGCGGGATCATCCTCGATATCTCCTGCCTCAACCACAACATCAAGTTCAAGGATTGGGACCACCACGTGACGATCGAGAACCGCGACGGCACTTCGGAGGGGATTCGGGGCGAGCGGAATATCTTCGAGGTCGAGGACCGGGTCTTCATCGACGCGGTCCGCACTGGTGACCGATCCGGCATCAAGTCGGACTATACGGACGGGATGAAGAGCGCGCTGCTTTCGCTGGCAGCGAACGAGAGCGCCAAGAGCGGCAAGCCGGTGGCGCTGTAAGGGGGATTGAAATGGCACTCAAGCAATCTTTTTCGTGGTGGTGTTACGCAGGTCGCGGCGTCTCCGACGACGACCTGATGGCTGAGGCCAAGCGCATCGGCTACCCGGGCGTGGACATCTGCCCGGCTGAGCATTTCGAGCGGGCGCACAAGCACG
>DATGIR010000110.1:0-25671 GCA_035295605.1 Fimbriimonadaceae bacterium
CGAAGCGAGCTCTCGACGATCCGTTTGAGCGCCTCGAGGTCGAACGGCTTGGTCACGAACTCGTGGGCGCCGTCCCGAATCGCCTGGATGGCCTCGGGAATCGTTCCGTAAGCGGTCATCACGATGACCGGCATCGTGGGGTGAAGCCGTCGCGCTTCGCGCAGCAGTTCGTAGCCGGACAGTCCGGGCATCGTCACGTCCGTCAGCAGGCAGTCAAAGGCGCCCTGCTGGAGCAGGGCAAAGGCAGCCTCGCCGGTCTCGGCGACGGTTGGTACCATTCCGCACTTTTCAAACGCAACCTGGAGGATCCGGCGGATGTTGGGTTCGTCGTCCGTGATGAGAATTCGCGGTTTGCTCACGCGGCTTTGCCTCCCAACGAGACTTCGAAGCAGGTGCCCGGGTCGAGTCGATGTACCTCGATCCGCCCCCCGTGGGCGTCGAGTATGCGCTTGACGTTGCAAAGGCCCAGGCCCGTACCTCGGGCTCGCGTGGTGAAGAAGGGTGTGAAGAGGCGTTTCATCGCATTTTCGTCGATCCCTTTACCGGTGTCTTCGACTCGAAATCCGTCTGCCGTCACGATCAACTTGACCGCACCGCCGGTTTCGCACGCTTGAATCGCGTTCAGAACCAGGTTGTGCAAAATCTGCTCGGTTCGCGCTCGGTCAGCTTGAATTGTCGGCATTCTTGCCGGGGAATCTAGGGTGAGTCGGACACCCTGTCGCTCGGCTTCCGCCGAATGCGCCTCGATGACGCGCCCACCCAGCTTTGCGAGGTCAAACTCCTCCCGATGAAGCTTCATCGGCTTGGCGAACGCGAGGAACTCGTTGCAAAGCTCGTTGAGCCGGTTGGCTTCGTCTTCCACCATCCTCCCGAACTCGCCCGCCATCGACGGATCTTTCTGAATCATCCGGCCCGCACCGATGATCGTCGTAAGCGGGTTCCGAATGTCGTGGGCGATCGCGGCCGTCATCTGGCCGATTTCGGCGAGCCGGTGAGCTCGGGCGAGCTCCGCTTGCAGATTCTCGGCGTCGGTCACATCTTCGAGCGCCCAAGCCACGGCGCCGTCGCTGAGCCTCATCACGAAGAGGCCGTAGGTTCGATCCGGGGACGAGGCCCGACCCCGGGCGACCGGGTTCGCGTCGCTGAGCGCGCCCTCGGCCTCCATGAGGGCCTCGGCAACCCCGGCCGGCAGCTTCGCGACCGCTTCTGTCGCGAGGCTCGGATCCCCGACTAACTCCCGGGCGGCCGCGTTGAGGCCGGAAACGGTCCCGTCGACTTCCCGAACGATGGTCGCGACCCCGAGCAGCTCGAGAATCCCGAGCAGCCGGTACCGATGTTGATCCACTGCCTTGACGAGCAAGGCATTAGCGAAGAGGAACGAGAGAACTGCGCCGACCGTGCTTGCACCGCGGAGGTCGGCAGCATCGTAGATCGGCCGCTCGCTCGTGCGCGAAACGTTGAGCAGCCCGACCGTCCGCTCGACCGTAAAGAGCGGTACGACCATGGAGGAGGAGAGGTCGGTGCGGTCACCGGCTTCCGTGATCAGGATCGGTTTGTGCGTAACGAGCGCCTGGCCGCCGACGCTGTCGCCTTCCACGATCGTCGCGTCCGCCGGAATGCACGTGGAGGCGCCAAATGAAGCGGCTAGTCGATATCCAGGCCCGGTAGAGGAGGCGAGAAACAGCGAGGCGCCATCCGCCGCAAACAGCTGCGCGACACCGGTCAGAAGCCGATTCGGGTCGGTTTCGTTTCCTCGGATCGAAGCGAAAAATGAGACGAGATCGTAGCCGGCCACCTGGCGGAATTATCGGCAGGCGAACCCATCCGCTTTACCGGCTGGAGGCTATGGAGCCGGATATCGGAATCGAACCGATGACCTTCCGCTTACAAGGCGGGCGCTCTGCCTCTGAGCTAATCCGGCGGCGTGCCTAACCCTTCTTCGCCCGGCGCTTTCGCATTTTGACGAGTTTCGGCGAACCGTCGGCGTTGAAGCCCAGCTTGTAGCCGCTGGGGACCGATTTCAGAGCATCGGCCAAGGCCGCCGGAATCTCGACCGCGGCGGCCTTCCGGCGTCCACGCTTCTTGGCCGCGGCAGGAGTTAGGGCGCCGTGGGCCTCGGTCGCATCCTCTTTGCTATCCATCGCGCTCAAGTTCTTGTTGGTGATGCGGTAAAGCTCGGAAACGGCCGGGAATGAGAGAAACAGATACTTCCCGTCGCTGAGGAGTCGAGCCTCAATCGGCACCACATACTTCTTGACCCCGACCTTAACCGAGAGCGTGCCGGCCTTCGGGGATGCCTTAAACTTTAGCGAATTCTTTACGTTCTGGACTGTCTTATTCATAGCAGAGGAATACCTGACAGGCCCACTATACCTAAGTGATTTCCTGAATAACTGAGAATCACTCGATTAGCCGTGAAGGCAGATATTGTCTATCAATCGCGTTCCGTCAAGTCGTGCTGCGGTCATCAGCCAGGCGTCATCTTCGGAGGGCGGAGCCGGCTCCATCGACACGCGATTCACGACCGAAAAGTACTGGAGGTCGAACATCGAATCCAGTGTGCTTGCTGCTTCCTTAAGGCGATTAGAAGCATCCGATTCCTTCGAACTAGCTAGACGCTCCTTGGCCATCGTCAGTGCCTGGTAGAGTTGCGGGGCCACCGCACGGGCCCCCGGCGATAGATATCGATTTCGACTCGACATCGCCAATCCGTCGGGCTCGCGCAAGGTTGGGGCCAAGTGCAGCTCCACCCCGAGCTCCAAGCTCGTTAGGAGTTTTTCGATCACTGCGCACTGCTGCAGGTCCTTAACGCTGAATACCGCGAGGGATGGGCGAACCATCAGCATCAACTGGGTCACAACCGTCGCGACTCCGTCGAAATGGCCGGGCCGCGCCTCGCCCTCCCACCGGTCGCCTACCGAGCCAACGTGAATCCTTACCGCGTCCTGGCCACGCGGATACATCCTCTCGACCGATGGCATAAATACATAATCCACTCCTGCGGCTTCGCATTTGGCGAGGTCCTCATCATGGGGGCGCGGATACCGGTCGAAGTCTTCGCCGGGCCGAAATTGAGTTGGGTTGACGAAGATCGAAACAACTGTTTCGTCGGACCTTGCTTGTGCCGCTTCAACCAGGGAAAGGTGGCCGGCATGAAGCGCACCCATGGTAGGCACGAAACCGCGCCGAGCCGTCGGGGCGGGTAGTGCCTCTGGCTCGGTAACGACCCGCACTAAAAAGCTTGGTCCTCTGTGGGGAACTCGCCTAGCCGAACGCTCTCCGTGTACTCGCAGAGGGCGTCGGCTATCTGGGTGCCCAACTCGGCGAACCGGCGTACATGGCGCAGGGGCGCATCGGTCAGGCCCAGCACATCGTGAATGACCTGGATTTGTCCGTCACACCCGGCGCCGGCGCCAATTCCGATAGTCGCGATCGACGTTTCTCGCGTGGCCCGCTCCGCGAGCGCGGCCGGCACTAACTCCAGCACCACGGAGAACGCGCCCGCGGACTCGACGCTCTTTAACTCGGAGAGCAGGCGTTGGGCGCTTGCCTCGCTCTTGCCCTGAACCTTGAATCCTCCAAACCTATTCACGGACTGGGGTGTCATTCCAAGGTGGCTCATCACGGGGATACCGAGCTTGACGATTGCTTCGATGGTTTCCGGAAAGTCGCCCTCGAGCTTGACCGCCTCGGCGCCTGCCTTCACGAGCGCCGTGGCCGAGCGCACGCCCTGCTCCACGGAGGCTCCGTAAGAGCCGAACGGAAGGTCGGCAATCAGCAAAGCGTGTTGAACGCCGCGTCGCGCCGCCTTCGTGTGATGGATCATCTCGTGCAGCGTCACCGGAACCGTCGTCGGGTAGCCGAGCACGACGTTGCCCAGCGAGTCGCCGACGAGGACGACGTCGACCCCGGCATTATCGGCCAGGCGCGCCATCACCGCGTCGTAGGCCGTGATGCACACGATCTTCGTGCGACCTTTCATCGCACGAACCGATGGTGCGGTCCGCTTAACTTGGTCGGCCATGGTCGGCAGTTTACTGAAGTGCGGCTACCACTTCTTCCGCATGTCCCTTGGGATTTACATTTCGCCAAACCTGGCGAATAATCCCTTCCTTGTCGAGTAGCACGGTGGTCCTGGCCACACCCATATAGACGTTCCCGTAAAGCTTCTTCTCAACCCAAAGCCCGATTGGTCCAATCAGTTCCTTCTGAGTGTCGGCCAACAGCGTAAAGGTCAAGCCGTACTTCGCTCGAAACTTCCGGTGCGATGCCGGGGGATCAGGGCTGACGCCTACCACACGCGCTCCGGGAATATCTCCCATCGATTCTTGAAAGCCGCAAGCTTCCGCCGTGCACCCGCCGGTGTCGTCTTTCGGATAGAAGTAGATAACCGTCGGCGAGCCCTTGAAGTCCGAGAGCGAGACCGGGTTGTCGTCTTGGTCCGGCAGCGTGAAGTTAGGAAACGGTTCGCCAGGTTCGAGCATGCTTTGAATTACGTGATGTGATCGCGCGCGTCAGCGCTGATGTTCGGCCGCGTCCACCAACATCGCCTGCATGAGGTCCATCCGCATCACCACGCCGATGAGCCGCGACTCCCACACCACCGGGAGGAGGGTGAGCCCGCTCATGAGCATTCGGTGGAATGCATCAGATATTTCGGTGTCCGGGGAGGCGACGGTCGGGTGTTGGGTTGCGTGAACCAGCGCCGGCTCGGCCGCCATGCCTACCCAGTTGTCTTTCGTCGAAGCACCCCGGCAGAGGTCGCCCTCGGTGATCACTCCGATCGGGGCGTGGTCTTCGTCCACGATTACCAGGGCTGGAAACTGATAGAGATCCATCTTGTCGATGGCGTCCCGCACCGTGCTTTCCGGCATCAGCACTGGAATGTGCGCGTGCAGGACTTCGCGGAGGATCACGCAGGCTAGTGTACTGAACCCCCGCCGAGCGGGCAGAATGTCTACGCGATGCGGATCGACTTGGCCATCATCGGCGGCACGGGCGTGGGTTCCCGGCTTGCCGAGCGTCCCGGGACGCGCATCGCCGTTCGCACCCGGTTCGGCCTCCTGCGCGGGAGGATCATCGAGCTCGGCGGGGCGGGCGTCCTTGCCGTCCAACGTCACTCGGCCGGGCACGCCACCCCGCCCCATCGCGTCAACTACCGCGGGATCGTCGCCGGGATTCGGGCGGCCGGGGTTAGCCACTGCCTGTCGACGGCGGCGGTCGGTTGCCTCCGGCCAGAGTGGCCCGTGGGATCGGTCGTGCCTTGCACAGACTTCATCGACGCTTCCGGCCGGAACCTCACGCTCTTCGATAAGCGCGTCGTCCACACTCCAATGGACGCCCCGTTCGGGGCCGACTCCGGCGTGCTGCGGGACGCGATGGCCGAGGCGGGCGTCACCCCGCCGGAGCGTGCCGTCTATTTGCAGGCCAACGGCCCCCGCTATGAGACGGTTGCCGAAATCGCCGGCTATCAGCGCGCGGGCGCCGATCTCGTCGGCATGACGGCAGCGTCCGAAGCCGTCCTGATGCGAGAGGCCGGCATCGCGTACGAATGCCTCGCCGTGGTCACGAATCTGGCTGCCGGGCTCGGTGGTGAAATCGATCACGGCGCCGTAGGCGACGTAATGGCCGATCGAAGCGAGCTCCTCTTCCGAATCCTGGAGATCGCTAGCCGGAAGATCGCAGTGGGGGGCGCGGCATGACCGACCGAACGTTCGGCCTTTATCTGGCGAGCTTGCCTGGCGTCGGCGGAAAGAGCGTCGTCCGGATACTGGCTAGAAACGCGCTCCTGAACCGCTCTCCTGCCGAATTCATGGCGCTTTCGCCAGAAGTGCTCCGCGAAGAGTACGGCCTGTTGGAAAAGGTAGCCCATACCGTCGCCTCACCACCTGACGGCGCATACGCCACCGCCAAGAAGCTCGGGGAGCGGTTGAGCGGGTTGGGCGTTAACTTTGTCACCCCGGCCGATGCGCACTACCCGGCGAGACTCGAAGCGTTCGATCCGGACCCACCCGGCGTGCTCTTCCTGTACGGAAACACTCGGCTCCTCACCGCTCCGACCTTCGCCGTCCTCGCCTCGCGCCGCGCCTCTTCGGCCGCCCTGAACCAACTGGAGGCGCTCGCCGAGGAGGCGGTGCTCGCCGGTGAGGTCTTGGTGGCCGGCCACGACACCCCGGAGTACCAGCGTTCGGCAGTGGTTCCCCTGCGTTGGGGGGCGCCGCGCATCCTCTGCCTCGACCGCGGCCTCTTCCGGGTCCTCGGGGCAGAGCTCAAGGAGGAGGCCTTTCGGGCCGCGCGCCTTTGGCGGTACCAGTTCGATCCCCACACCGATCTTGCCGTGTCGTGCTTCCTGCCCGACGCCGGATTTATCGGCATCAACAACAAGGTCCGTGACCGGCTGGTGGCCGGGCTCGCCGAACGGATCGATGTCGTTCACATGGCCGAGGGCGGGAACATGGAAAAGATCGCCCGGATGGCGCTCAAGGCCGGCCGACGGGTTCGGGTGAGCGATCGGTGTATCCAATATCGCTCCTTTGCGGAGCTCGGCGCAGATATCCTGCCGGCGAACCCGAAAGTATAATTGTCGCCGGCGCGGAGTGGTGTCCGAGTGGTCGAAGGAGCGCGACTGGAAATCGCGTATCTGGTGTTGAACCGGATCGTGGGTTCGAATCCCACCCACTCCGCCAGAGGGTGCTCGTGTATGCTCCCTTCATGGCGCTTCGCGGACGGTGGCGGATCGTCAACCGCTTCGACCGCGCCCTCATCGCCATGGTCCTCCTAGCCGGCATCGGCCTTTCCGCCGTCTATCTTCACTCGCTCCGGCCCGTCGCCTTGCCGAAATACGACTCGGCCGCCGCGACGGCGATGGCGTTTCAAGAGATTCCGGTCGAAGTCCCCGCCTCGAGTCCAGGCAGGAGGGTGCTGGTGATCATGAACGTCAACAGCCCCGAGAGCATGAACATCGGCAAGTACTACGCGAAGAAGCGCGGCGTGCCTCGGGCCAATCTCCTCCTGCTTCGAACGACGACCGAGGAAGTCATCGATCGGGACACGTACCGGCGCGACATCGAGGCGCCGGCCGAGGCGGCGATCAAGGCTTCGAAGAACCCGCTCGACTTCATGCTGTTCACGAAGGGGATGCCGATCATGCTCGAGGATCACGGCACGAGCGTCGACGGCGAACTCGCGACCAACGACATCATCTCAAAGCAGACGGCGCACGAAACCGGGGTCGGCACGATGTGGTTCATCGACAACCCGTACTTCGGCAAGAACGAGGAGTTCACTCGCGCCAAGTTCGGCTACAGCCTCGCCTGCCGCCTGGACGGGTACACCGAGGCGGACGCGATGGCCCTGGTCGACCGGGCGACCGTTGCGAACCCGGGCAAAGGGCCCTATCTGCTGGACGGATCGACCGTAACCAAGCCCGGATACGGCGAGCTCAACGTCGACCTGGGAAATGCCGCCCGGCAACTTCACGCCAAGGGTTTCAACGTGAAGTTCGACCCCGGACCCGATTTCATCGCGTTGGACGAACCGGTTGCCGGCTACTGCAGCTGGGGTAGCAACGATCCCCACTTCGACCCCGGTACCTACCACAAGCTGAAGTTCAAGCCCGGCGCGATCGCGGAGACGTTTGTCTCGACGAGCGCGCGAACCTTCCGCCCGACCCGCGGCGGCCAAAGCCTGATCACCGACCTGATCCAGCAGGGCGTCACCGGCATCAAGGGGTACGTGAGCGAGCCGTACACCTTCGCCCTGGCTCGTCCCTCGATCCTCTTCGATAGATATACTTCTGGCTTCAACCTTGCCGAGAGCTTCTACATGGCATCGACTGCAATTCACTGGAAGGAGATCGTGATCGGCGACCCGCTCTGCGCGCCGTACCACCGCTAATGCGCGCGCTCGTGACCGGCGGGGCCGGCTTCCTTGGCTCGCACCTCACCGACCTCCTCCTTGCGAAGGGTCATCAGGTGGTTGTGGTCGACAATCTCGTTACCGGAGACGCCGCGAACCTCGCCCACCTCAAAGGCAATGCCAACGCCGAGTTCCTCGAGCGTGACGCCTGCCTGCCGCTACTCGATGCTCCCGGTCCCATCGACTTCGTCTTCCACTTCGCAAGCCCGGCAAGCCCGGTCGACTTCACCCGGATTCCGCTCGAGGTGCTGCGGGTCAACAGCGCCGGTACCGAGAACGCGCTCGAGCTCGCCCGCAAGCACGGAGCGGGCTTTATGGTCGCCAGCACGAGCGAGGTCTACGGCGACCCGAAGGAGTCACCCCAGCGCGAAGAGTATTGGGGCAACGTCAACCCCAACGGCATCCGGAGCTGCTACGACGAGGGCAAGCGCTACGGGGAAGCGCTGACGATGGCCTATCGCCGCCAGTACGGACTCAACACCCACATCGTGCGCTTCTTTAACACCTACGGACCGCGAATGCGGCTCGACGACGGCCGAGTGGTACCCAACATGGTCCGTCAGGCGCTCGAGGGCGAGCCGATCACGGTTTACGGCTCCGGAAAGCAGACGCGCTCATTCGGCTTCTACGCGGACATCGTCGACGGCGTCTACCGGCTGTCCCAGTCGGATTTCCACGACCCGGTCAACCTCGGCAGCCAGGAGGAGCGGACGATCCTCGAGTTCGCCGAGGCGGTCCAGCGTGCAATCGGCTCGAAGAGTGAGATCGTCTTCCTGCCCGCCGCCCTGGACGACCCCCAGCAACGGCGGCCCGATACAACTCGCGCCAAGAGCGTTCTGGGCTGGGAGCCGAGCACCTCACTGGACGCGGGGCTGGCGATAACGATCGAGCACTTCCGCCAGCGGCTAGGTCGGTAGCGGCGCCTCATTGGGGGCACTGCTGCCAATGGCGAAGTATTCCAACCCGGCCCGCTCGGCCTTCTCTCGCGAGTAGATGCGGCGTCCGTCGAACATCAGGGGTTGCTTCATGAGGCCGGCGATTCGCGCGAGGTCCAGCTGCTTGAACTCGTTCCACTCCGTCACTACGACCGCGGCGTCGGCGCCGGTTACCGACTCGTATGGCGTGTGGCAATAGGTGACATCGGGATAGAAGCGGCGCACCACGTCGACTGCGACCGGATCGCAAGCTTGCACCTTGCCTCCGCGGCCAAGAATGTGTTCGATGAGGATGAGCGATCGCGCTTCCCGGATATCGTCGGTGTTGGCTTTGAATGCGAGGCCGAGCAGGGCGACGGTTCGCCCGGCGAACCCGCCCAGTCGATTCTCGATCCGGTCCAGAAGCCGGGCGACCTGTGAATCGTTGATGTCGATGACTTCCTTCAGGAGCCTGAAGTCGTAGCCAAATTGCTGGGAAGTCGAGATCATCCCTCGAACATCCTTCGGGAAGCAGCTTCCACCCCATCCGAGGCCCGCGTGAAGGAAGGCCGAACCGATCCGCGAGTCGGCGCCGATTCCGGCGGCCGCATCTCCCACATCCGCCCCGCACGCTTCGCAGATTTGGCTGAGCGCATTGATGAAACTGATCTTGAGCGCAAGAAACGAGTTGCTCGCGTACTTGATGAGTTCGGCCGTGTTGAGGTCGGTAATGAACGCCTTGCAGTTGAGCGGGGCGTAGAGCTCTACGAGCATTTGGGCGGCTTCTGGATTCTTAGCCCCGATCACGATTCGATCAGGCTCGAGCGTGTCGCGGATCGCCGAGCCTTCCCGCAGGAACTCGGGGTTGCTGACCACGTCGAACCGGTCGGCGGGTACGCCCTTGCTCAGGATGATGTTGGCGACGAGGTCGCCGCTCCCGACGGGAACGGTCGACTTGTTCACGACGATCGTGTAGGACTCGATTCCGGCCGCAATCTCGGCGGCAACCTCGCGAACCGCACTCAGGTCCGGAGAGCCATCTTCGGCCGGGGGCGTTCCGACGGCGATGAACACGATGTCGCTGGCGCGAGCGGAGTCGATGATCGAGTCGCTGACGCGCAGGTATCCGTCGCTGAGGCTGCGCTGTATCAGCTCCTCGAGGCCGGGTTCATAGATAGGCGCCTGGCCTTTCGAGATCCGGTCCAGCTTTTCGCGGTCTTTGTCCACGCAGATGACATCGTTTCCAAGCGAAGCGAGGACTACTCCGGTCACAAGGCCGACATAGCCGGTCCCAACGACAGCAATCTTCATCTCGCTTAGAAAAACCCTCCGCTGGTGTCATGGGCTGTATCCAGAAAGTTCGCGACAAAGCTCCTAAGCTCCTCCTCGGATGCCTTCGAGTTCTCGGTGATGAAGCGGTAGAAGACGGTGTCTTGGTCGAAGTTCCCGCGGATCGGGCCGGCGAACATGGCGAGCGTCAACACCAGAGTCGTATTTCCGCTTCGGGCGAGGAAACGGTTCTGAACCCGGTAAAGAAAGGCCATGTACTGCTTATCGGCGGGCGCGGACTGGAGGGTGAGCTCAGCGATCGTGACCCGAATCGCCCCGTGGGTGCGCGTCTGGACGGTCTCGTCGTGTTCGTTGGTGATATTCAGTCCCTGCGCCGGCAAACAGACGTTCGGGCTGTGGAAGCTCTCCCGGCGATCGCTGGCCAGGAGCATGACGTTGAAGCGCTTGCCTTCCTTGATGTAGTCCCGGTCCACGATCCCGTAGGGCTGGAGGGCGTCGAGCGTGGCCTGATCGGCGGGAGCCGACGCGATGCTGGAGAAGCCCCCGACCTCGGCCGGCGCCTTGGACTCCATCCAAGACTGCGTGACCTTGAACTTCGGCTTCTGAAGTTGGCTCGCAATGGCGCCGACGATGCCGACGATGCACATGAGAACGCCGAGGATGAGAATTCGCTTTCGGATCATTTCCAGCCCAAGCTCCTTGTCAGCTTCATGAGGATGAAGAAGCAGACGCCCAGCGCGATGTAACCGCTGTAGTCGTGGAAGGCGTGGCCAGCGTCGTCGCCCCATGTGTCTCCCACAATTCCGATCATCGCGATCCGGAACCCGTTGATAAAGATGCAGAGGGGAAGCGCGATCGCGATCATCAACACGCGGCCCCACCATTTCAGGTCGCTGATGCCGATGAACAGGAGAGCGAACGCGGTCACCGCGATTAGCAATTTGAGGCCGCTGCAAGGAACCGCGATATTCAGAGTGAAGTGGTCGAGATAAACGACGTTGTTGTCACCCGAGATCGGATGAAGCTGGCAAATCCGTAGGATCGCGGTAGCCATCACGGTAGAGAACTGTTGGAGCGGAACCGTGAAGTTATCGATCACGAGGCTCCACATGGGAAGGCAGAACGCAAGGTAGAGGATGGGACCCAGGAGGTTCTTCGCCCATCGCCACCCGGCGACGAACGCCGTACCCATCACAAGGGTGAGCAGGAAGAAGAGCGAGGAACCGTTGTCCCACTTGCTCACTTGCGCCGCATACGCCAGCCACAACAGCGGGGCGAGCGCGATGCCGGCGATGAGCGAAGGCTTTGCCGGCGTGTCCCGGTGCCTCGGCCAGCGCAGGTAGATCATGTACGCCGAGAGGAATGGGATCAGGAATCCGTGTGAGTAGTAGCCGTCGTCGCTGAGCCAGTAGTCCTTGGTTGGCAGCCGGTGCAGCATCGGCCAGAAGCAGAGGAACAAGCCGGCGACGAGGACGATCGTCGGGATGAAGAGGTCGGACTTGGCGAAGTCGGATGCCGCGGTTTGAATCTTGGCCAGCGAGAGCCCGGACTCGGAGGGTTTGGGCGCGGGCGCGTTCAAAGGAACGTTTGGCAGCACACCTTCGGCGACGTCACTCATAGCTTGCTCTCGAAGCCCCTAAAACCAAGCCGCAAGGCTCGAGCCAATGCGTCTAAACCGCGCCAATACCGGTAGGCGCACGGGTCAATTATAGCTGAGGCGCTTACTTGCGCCTCAATCCGCGGACTGCCCCACGAACCAGGCGGTAACCCCAGGCGCCGGGCACCATGAGCAGGAAGGAGGGGATCGCGGCGGCGAGTGGCAGCGTCGCTCGCCGGTAGCGCCAAGTCGTTACGACGCTTTCAGGAGCGTACGGGGAGGTCATGTACCGCCAAACTGCCTTCAGGTTGAAGCCTTTGGGCAGCACGCCCTGGGAAAGCGGCCGCTGGTTCACGATTCCGGCCTGACACACGAAGTAGAGCCGGGCGCCGGCTCGTTTCATACGCGCCCAGAACACGTGGTCTCCGCGCGCTTGGGGAAAGTGCTCGGGGTCGAGCCGGACCCTTACAAGATACGAGGCGGAAAACAGCACGCCTTGGCCGCCGGCGACGCCGGCTTCTCGCACCCCTTCCGGCGCCTCGTCCCGATACGTCCAGTCTCGCGCCAAATAGTTATGCATAAGGAACGGAACGACCCGGTCGTGCGAAAACTGGAGCCGGAGCCGGCCGTCGGCGTCCGGAGTGTAGCCGGGAGACGCGAATACGTTTTGGGGCTCCTTTCGCAAGTGCTCCACGAGTAGGGCGACCGTGCCGGGGAGAACCTCGACGTCTGAGTTCACCATCATCACGATCTCGGCTCGCCGTTCCCGGGCGATGTCGAAGCCGGTTTGCGTGCAGCAGGTCCAGAAGCACGAACCCTGCACCGCGATCTCCTCGCACTGAGCCGCCAACTCATTCGAAAGGGGTCGCCCTGCGTTGATGACGAGCGGCACGATTTCAACCCCCTCCTGAGCCCGCAGCGAGGCAAGGCAGGCCGTCAGTTCGGGCTCTTCGTTGAAAGTAGGAATAACTGCGAAGACGCGCGGGAGTTCCGGCATGGATCGTGCGGCCCATGGTACCGCGGAGGCTACGCAGTGCCTTCCCGCGGATTGGGGCTCAACCGGGCCCGATGGTAAAATGGGCACTTCCCGCCCGTTAATTTTGAGGTTGCGAGGAGTTACTTGAGCAAACAGAAAGTCTTAGTCACCGGCGCCGGCGGCTTTATTGGAGGGCACCTTGTGGGGGACCTGCTGCGGCAGGGCCATTCGGTTCGAGCCGTCGACGTCAAGCCGTTCGAGCGCTGGTATCAGCGCTTCCCCGAGGCCGAGAGCTGGGTCGGCGACATGAGCCTTATCGGGGACGCCCGCCGGGCGTGTGAAGGAATGCAGTCGGTTTACAACCTGGCTGCGGACATGGGCGGCATGGGCTTCATCGAGAACAACAAGGCGCTATGCATGCTCTCGGTGCTCACCAGCACCCACATGCTGGTGGCGGCAAAGGACGCGGGAGTAGACCGCTTCTACTACAGCTCCAGCGCCTGCGTCTACAACGCCGACAAGCAGCGCGACCCGAACGTGACCGCCCTTAAAGAGGAGGACGCGTATCCCGCAATGCCGGAGGACGGCTACGGCTGGGAGAAGCTCTTTACCGAGCGAATGTGCCGCCACTTCCGCGAAGACTTTGGGATCAAGACGCGGGTTGCCCGCTACCACAACGTTTACGGCCCGAATGGCACCTATGACGGTGGCCGTGAGAAAGCCCCTGCTGCGATTTGCCGAAAGGTCATCAACGCCAAGATGTCCGGCAACCTTGCCATAGAAATCTGGGGCACGGGCGAGCAGACCCGCAGCTTCATGTACATCGACGACTGCGTCCATGGAACCCAGGCAATCCTGGCCAGCGACATCATCGAGCCGCTCAACTTGGGTTCGAGCCAACTGGTCTCGATCAACCAACTCGTCGACATCGTCGAGAACATCGCCGGAATCAAGCTGGAGCGAAGCTACAACTTGAGCGCCCCGAAGGGCGTGAACGGCCGCAACAGCGACAACACAATGATTCAGCAGCTCCTCGGATGGGAGCCGAGCATTCGGCTCGAAGACGGGCTCGAGAAGACGTACCGCTGGATTTACGACGAGATGAGCGCGAGCACGCCGTCGGTCGTAAACGTCGGCTGACGCTGCTTTGATAACCTCATGCGCCTAGCCCTGGTCGAATGGACTCAGGGCGGGCACCATGAGCTCCACCTCCGCACCGCGGCCACCGCCTTGGCCGATGCCGGCCACGAGGTTTGGATTCTCTTTCCGGACCCGGTCCGGATTCGCGACAATATTCTCACCGCCCGGCCGGAGTTAGCCGACCGGTTAAAGCCGTTCGTGTTGGGGCCGCACGGCCGATTCGTCAGAAGCCGGGATCCTCGCCTTCAAATCGCCGGCAAATGGCTGTCGGTTCGCCGAACCCTCGGGGTTCTCGAGGACACGGGGCCGTTTGACCTCGTTTTCTTCATGTACCTGGACGAGTTCCTGGCGCCGCTGATCGCGACGACCTGGCTGGACGCCGCCTTTCGGTACCGCTGGGCCGGAATCTATATGCAGCCACTGTATCGTTTGCAGAACTCGGCACTCGGCCGGCGTCCGGAGTTCCTTCGCCGGGATCATCTGCTTCGGAGCCTGCGTTTCTCCGGGGCGATGGTCTTGGACGAGGTCTCGATCCCCTGGCTCGAAGGGCGTTTCAACCGGAAGTTTGTGGCGATGCCCGAGTACGGCGACATCGCCGACCCGGATCTGCAGGCGCCGGTCGTGAAGGAATTGCAGGCTTTTGCCGACGGTCGGCCGATCGTCTGCGCCCTCGGCTCGCTCTCGCGGCGAAAAGGAATTCTGAACTTGGTGCGCGCGGCGGCGAAGATAAAGGATCGGGACTTTGTGGTCGCTATCGCCGGAAAGCTGGAATCCACGACGTTTTCGCCCGAGGAGCTCGTCGAGCTGGATGTGGCGACGACCGGGCTCGGCGACCGCTGCTGGTATCGTCCCGAGCCGATCGACGGGGACGGGGCGTTTGCAGCTTTGATGTCCCTCGCCTCGGCGGCTTACCTGGCGTATGAGGATTGGGTCTTTAGCAGCGGGCTTCAGTCGATCGCCGCTCGGTTTGAGGTTCCCTGCATCGTCGCGGACGCGGGCATCATGGCGGACCGTGCGCGGGATTACGGGATCGGACTCACCATCGCCCCCACGAACCCCGACCAGGCTGCGGAGGCGATTCAAGAACTGCTTGCCGGCAAACCCTCGGGCGCTCGTTTCGCCGATTACTGCCGGGTGCACTCCAAGGAGCAATTCGAACAAACCCTCTGCAACTTCGTCACTACCCTCTAACCTCCATCCTCCATCCTCCATCCTCCATCCTCCATCCTCCATCCTCCACGAGCGAGGTACAATCTGCGCGTTCTTGAGACAGCAGGTGGCGTCAGCGCCGTAATTGGTCCATCGGACCAGCCCGCCGAGGAGCGATGACAGGGCCAACGGCCTTGCCGCACGGGTAACGCCGTGCATCGCCGCCCTCGCGTGCGGCTCCCGCTTCTTCTGATTCAAGGGCAAGGTGCGTTCGCCTATGCCAACCGCAGAAAAAGCACAAGTTATCGATCAAGCCAGGGCGTGGTACGAGAAGTCGGTCGGGGTGGTCTTCTCGGACTATCGCGGCCTCTCCGTCAAGGAGATTCAAGCCCTTCGCTCCGACCTTAAGAAGAAGGGCGGCGAGATCCACGTTCTTAAAAACACGCTCTTCCGAATCGCCGTCGGCGATGACCTTGCGAATCTCCCCGCCGAGCTCCACAACGGCACCACCGCATTCACCTTCGTTTACGAGAACGAGACCGACGTCTCCAAAGCTCTCGTCGACTATGCGAGAAGCAGCAGGAAGCTCGTCGTCAAGGGCGGCTACTTCGCGGGCAAGGCCTTCGACGCCAAGCAGGTTGAAGCTCTCGCCGCTTTGCCGCCGCGCGACGTTCTGATAGCCCAGGTCATTGGCGCCATCGCCTCGCCGCTGTCAGGTCTCATCGGCACGATCGAGGCTCTCTACGCCGATCCGATCCGCGTGATCGGCGCGGTGGCGGACAAAGTTGCCGAAGCCTCTCCGGCCCCTGCGCCTGCCCCAGCCCCCAAGGCTGAGGCGGCTCCGGAACCGGAAGCCGAGGCATCGCCCGAAGCTCCGGCCGCTGAAGCCGAGCCCGAAGCTGCACCTGCCGCCGAGGCGGCCGCCGCAGAGGAACCCGCCGCCGAGCCGCCGGCTGAAGAAGCCGCCGCCGAGGAGCCTCCCGCCGCCGAATAGCAGTCGATCACCGGCATAAGCCGGGGTCACCCACGACTCTCCACTCACTACTCACCACTCACCACAACAGGAACCACCAATGCCAACAGCAGTAGAAACCATCGTCGACCAGATCTCCGGCATGACCGCGCTGGAGCTCTCCGATCTCAAGAAGGCGCTCGAGGACAAGTCCGGCGTCACCGCCGCCGCGCCCATGATGGGCTTCCCGATGGGAGGGATGGGTGGTGGCGCCGCCACTACCGCTCCGGTCGAGGAAGAGAAGACGGACTTCGACGTCATCCTCACAGCTCCCGGCGACGCCAAGCTCCAGGTCATCAAGGTCGTGAAGGAAATCACCGGCCTCGGCCTCAAGGAAGCCAAGGACCTCGTCGACGGCGCTCCGAACCCCGTCAAGCAGGGCATTCCGAAGGCCGACGCGGAGAAAATCAAGGCTCAGATCGAAGAGGCCGGCGGCAGCGTCGAACTCAAGTAAGCGGTGGGGCCCGCTCTCCATATGGAGAGCGGGCTTCCAGCCCGCTTCCGGACGCGACCAGGATGGTCGCGCTCCATATAGCTAAAAGCCCGTCACCCCGTAAACCTCGAACCCTGAGAAAGCGTTCGCGGTGGTTATGCGGATCGACTTGATCTGCCCGCCCGGCTTGGGCAGCCGAATCAGCGCTGCATACTTGCCGTCCGCAAGCTCCGCCAACGGCACGACACCAAGGTCGTTCGCCGCGCGAAGGTCCTCACCGTAACGGAGCGTCCGCTCCACGTTCGACCCGTCCGCCAGCGTTACCGTCACCTTGGCAACCGGGGTGCCCGTATCGCCGCCCATTGCGCAGCCGCACGCTAGTACAAGGGTCGACGCCTTGAACCCTGCATTCAGCGAAACTTCGCTCGGAAGAGTGGTGTCGCTCAGTGCCGAGTGGAGCTTGATCGGCTCCATCCCAGCGAAGTGATACCGGCCGATCGCGAACGGCGACCCAGTGCCAACAACGAGCCCAACTCCCTCGACCGGCGTAAGCGGCATCGGAGGGGCGAAGTAGAGCCGTCGAAAAAGCTCGCGGTAGTCGTATCCGAAGTCGCTCGGGGGGTCCTGCCGGCCGCTCCACGCGTACTCGCCGTTCAAAACGAGCGCGGCAAACTCGTCGAAGTTCGCGATGGCATCGCCCGCCCGGCTGTTCCCCGAGCACCACGTGGTCTTGAGCGTTCCGCCGCCTTGCTGCACTCCGGCCACCGTACAGCCATAGACATTGTCTGACTCGTGCCAGCAAGACGCGATGGGTGTGAACCCGTCCGTCTTCCACTGGTCGAGCGAGGGGAAGAAGTGGCTGAACTTCGTATCGGCCTTATAGTGCCAGTCGGCGATCATCGAACCCTTCGGAATCGCGGCCCGGCGGGCGCTCGATTCCGTGCCGGTTGCGCCGTTCGTCGCGTCGATGGCTTCGCCGGGCGCGAGCGCCATGTCGCCCCAAAGCATCATGTTTACACCATGTTTCTTTGCTATATCACCCAACGTGGGCATCTGCTGCACCCACAAGTCGGTCATCAGCTTCGGGTCCGGCTCCCAGCCGATCATGTCCACCTCGTCGCAGCCGAAGTGAATCGTCTTGGCCGCGGTGACGTCGATCACCTCATCCCAGAGCTTCTCGAGGATCTCTTTTGTCCGCGGCTTCCTTGGATCGACGCCGTAGGGGTTCTTCGGGTTGAAGGCGATGTCGAGGTTCGCGCCGTTGGCGAAGAACCACTCCATGTGCCCGAAGCTCTGGACGAGCGGAATTGGATCGACTCCCTCCTTCCGGTACATCTTGAAGAGGTCGGCGAGGCCGGTCAGCGACATCACATCGGATCCGCGGACGTTCGGCAACGTGGCCCAGGCCGCATGCTCGCACTCCAGCACCGCGTTGTTGAAGCCGAACGGCAGCAGCACCTTTTCGATCAGCTCCCGGTGGAAGGGCGCCGCCTCGGTTCCTGTGAACAGGTGGAAGCCGCGCCACGGCGTGCTGGGCCAATCGGTGACGGTGCCTATCGGCAGGAGCAGCCTGCCCTCGTGCGAGCGGACCATCAGCGCGAGGCGCCGAACGGCGTGCTGTAGCCCGGGTTCGTCCTGGCCGAAAATGGTGAAGCCGTCCCGCCGGATATCGAGCCGGTACGAGCCCGCCGGCAGCTTCATATCGTGGATTCCCCCGTCGACCGCGAGCGGCGCATGCCCCGGGATCGGCCAGTGGTAGGAGAACCGGCTCAGGAGGGCCGGTTTGAACTCGTCGAAGTGGAAGAATCGCCCGGCCGGGAAGGTGAACGGGCCCCCAAGCTCGAGCGCATCCCTCCCAAGCACGGCCCGTTTGGGGTTCGGGGCGAACGGCAGTATGTCGTCGAGCGCATCCTCGGCGTTGGGCAGGGGCGTTGCCTGGGCATCGATCGTTTTCGGCCCTTGTGCGCCCGTCGAGTTGACCTCGAGGGTGAGGTCGAACCCAACGTGAACGCTCTTTCCCTTCGGCAGCGGCACTTCCAGGAGGCCGAACCAAAGCAGCGACTTTCCGACGGCGTACTCCTGGGGATAGCCGCGCGCATCGAAAATGAACCAAGGCGTCGAGCGCGGTGCGATCGAAAGGGTGCCCCAGGGCCCCGCGAACTTGAGCGGGACGCCGTTGGGCGCCACCTGGCGATGCATCATGTCTGTCTTCGCGTCAGGGGCATTCGCCAGGATCGGCATCGTCTTGCCATCCGCGGTGAATTGTGAGACCGCCAACGCCGGCGCCCACAGCTTTGCCGCCGTGACCTCGACGTTCGCAGGGTCGTCTCCGTCCCATTGAAATGTCTCGTCCACGTGGAGGGTCGAGCCTTCCCGGTGGTAGACCATCGTGCCGCTCGATGCCCCACTCGAGAAGCTCAGCTTCGCGGTGTCGGCGTCGGGGCGTTCGACGGTCTGGTCCCAGCCATTCGACGAGTAGTAGCCCCTGGTCCAGCCCGGCGCGTAGATCTGGCATCCGCTCCCCTGCACGATCGGAATCCCACCCGCCGTCACCGTCAGGCCCTCATGCGGTTGGACTTTGAACTCGAACGGAGGCGCCTGCGCCGCGAGAGACAGCAGGATTGGCACGGGAAGCATCGCTCCCATTATTGACGTTCGTCCGCAGGCCCGACGTGCGGAAGCTAGGCAGAGAGCTCGGTCGGGGCTATTCCCGCACCAAGAAGGGATCTCGTCGCGGGGTGGTGCATCAACTCGCGCTGCGCGTCGAACGGCGCCGACTTTCCCGGCTTTCGCCGAACGTAGTCGCCACCGGAGTTCAGCCGCCAAGCCTGCACGTTGTCCTTCAAGTAGGTATCGAGGATCTCCTTTAGAAGCGTCACGAGCTCCGGTCGTTGCACCGGGACCATCGCCTCCACGCGCCGGTCGAGGTTGCGCCGCATCAGGTCCGCGCTGCCGATCAAGACCTTGGGTGAACCGCCGTTTTCGAAGTAGTAGATCCGGCTGTGTTCCAGGAACCGGCCGACGACCGAGATGACCCGGATGTGCTCGCTCATCCCCGGTACGCCCGGCCGGAGGCAGCAGATGCCTCGCACGATCAGGTCGATCTTTACGCCCACCCGGTTTGCCTCGTACAGGGCTTCTATCGCCTCGGGATCGACGAGGGCGTTGAGCTTGAGGACGATATGCCCCTTCTTCGTTCGCCGGTGGGCCGCAATTTCACCGTGGATGAGTTCCAGTACGCCCTCGCGCAGGTTTACGGGTGCGACCAACAGCTTGCGGTACTTGCTCTGCCGGCTGTAGCCGGTCAGATAGTTGAACAGCTCGGAAATGTCTTGGGTGATGTCCGGATCGCAGGTAAACAGCCCGAGGTCCGTGTAGAGGCGAGCGGTGGCCGGGTTGTAGTTGCCGGTGCCGATGTGTGCGTACTGGCGAACCCCGTCCGGTTCGCGCCGTACGATGAGACACAGCTTGCAGTGGGTTTTCAGCTCGCGAAAGCCGAACGTCACATGAACCCCCGCGCGCTCGAGCGCCCTTGCCCAAAGCAGGTTGTTGCTCTCGTCGAACCTCGCCTTCAACTCGACGATCGCCGCCACCTGCTTGCCCGCCTCACCGGCGTCCAGAAGCGCCTCGACGATCGGCGATTGGCTTCCCACCCGGTAGAGGGTCTGCTTGATGCCCGTGACATCTGGGTCTACCGCCGCTGCCGCGACGAACTGCTCGATCGCATAGAACGAGTCGAACGGGTGGTGGAGGAGGACATCGCCGGAAAGAATCGTATCAAACAGTGACCGGGGGTTTGTAGCCACCTCCGCGATATAAGGGTTAAAGGGCGGGAAGCGCAGGCCCGGGCGCTCCAATGCGGCCAGCTCCAAGAGTACGTCGTAACCGATCAGGCCATCGATCTTTATGGTCATTCCCGGGTGAAGGCCGAGAAGTTCGGAGATTAGGTTTTGGAGCGATTCCGGCATCGCCCCATCGACTTCCAAGAGAACCGGATCGCCGAATCGTCGCAGCCGAATCGTCTCCTCGATCGAAGCAATGAGGTCGGCGGCCTCGAGCTCCTTGATCTCGGTGTCTGCATCCCTAATGACCCGGAAGCGGTACGCGCCCACTAACCGTACGCCGGGGAAGAGCTTGTCCAGATGGGCGGCGATGACGTCCTCGAGCAGCACGAACTCGAGCTTCTTGCCCGGCAGGCGGATCGCGCGGGGTCCGACGGTCGGGATTTTGACCCGGGCAAGCCGCATGTCTGCGCCGCCATCCTCGAGCTGCACCAAGAGGTTGAGGCTGCGGTTGGAGATAAATGGAATGGTGGCCGCCGGGTGCAGCAGTAGCGGGGTGCAGAGTGGGAATATCTCGGTCTCGAAATGATTGGCCACCCACTCGAGCTGACGCACTGAGAGCGAGTCCATCGTACGGAGGAAGATTCCCGCCGACTCCAAACAAGGTTTGAGCTTCGTGTCCCAGGCGTCGGCAGCGCGCCGCCGTAGTGGCTTGGTCGACTTCATGATCGCCTTGATCTGCTCGATGGGGGCGAGGCCGTCGGGCGACATCTCCATCACCCCGTGCTCGGCCTGCTCGATCAGGCCGGAGACGCGGACCATGAAGAACTCGTCGAGGTTCGATTCGACGATGGCGAGAAACTTGAGCCGCTCGAGGATCGGATTGGCCGGGTTAAGCGCCTCTTCCAGAACGCGCCGATCGAAGTCGAGCCAGCTCAATTCGCGGTTGAGAAGCCGGGGCCCGGGGTCCGGCAGCCGCTTCGGCGCTTTCTTTGCGCCTGACGACTTATCTCTCACAGCGGGGTCCCGAGTCCTTGGCCGGTGGACATCTCTAACACCGCACCCTCTCGGACCCCGAACTCGCTCAAGTGGAGCATCGAACATCCATAGTGCCGCATCAGTTCGCCGTAGACGATCGAACCGGCAAGCAAGGTTCCTGCCCGCTTTGGCTTGACATCGAACCTTTCAATGATTCTCGGCACCGTCAGCCGAGCCGTGGACCAGGCGATGTAGTCGATCTCCTCGAGGGTCAGCTCCTTCTCGCCGTCCGGGTGGAGGGCGCGCCAGAGCCCGCGCGCCACGCCGCCGCAGGCAATGGCAATCCCTCCCTCCGATTTGAACGCTTCGCTCTTCAGGATCTCGGTGACCTGCCTCCGAGCCTCGTTCACGGTCGGCGCCGGACAAGGATTGTGCAACCCATACGAGGCGATGACCCGGCCGGTGCCCAGCGGCAGGCTGATTTCGTCGACCATGCGGTCCCCGTCCAGACCCGCGATCTGCGCACTTCCGCCGCCGACTTCGAACATGAGGTTGGCGTCGACTCCCCGCGTGTCCAACCGGATTCCCCGCATGCTCAATTCGGCTTCTCGCTGGGGCGAGACGACGTGGACGTGAAGGCCGGTGTCGTTCTTGATTCGCCGGAGAACCGCCTCTTGGTTCGAAGCGGCTCGGATCGCCTCCGTCGCGAACACGTAAAGGGATTTGGCCGCGCGCAGAACCGCTACCCGCTTGAATTCTCTGATGGCGGAAACGAGCTCGTCGATCCGTTCCTTCGGAATCTCGCCGAAGCGCGCGACCTCCTCGCCGAGCGGAATCCACTCGTTGACGTTGTCGATGCGCATGACGAGCTGACCGTCGGTCGCGGCAACCAGCAAGTGGGCGGTATTGCTGCCGATGTCGGCCGCGGCTAGAACGGAAGCCATGCGCTGTCATGGTACCGAACAGGTCCTGGTGCCACGGGCTTCCGCCAGTGCCACACTCTCGGCATGAGCGAGCGGCTTCATCGGGCGCTGGAGTTCTGTGTCTGCGCCCATGCCGGCCAGGACCGGGACGGGGAGGTCGCGCCTCCCTACGCGTGCCACCCCATCGAGGTGATGCTCAATCTTCGCTACGTGGGTGGCGTTTCCGACGAGGATTTACTCATCGTCGCGCTTCTTCACGACACCCTCGAGGAGACGGTAACTCAAGAATCGGAGGTTCGCAAGGCGTTCGGCACACGGGTGGGAGATCTGGTACGCGCGCTCACTCGCCAGGAACCGGAGCCGTCCGCGCTCGTTGGGCTCTCCAAAGATGAGATCTGGAAGGTGCGAAGCGACTTATTGCTGGACGAAATCGCTCGGATGTCTCCCGACGCTCAGGTCGTCAAGCTCGCGGACCGGCTCTCGAACGTCCGAGAAGCCCGGCTCGCGAAGTCTCCCGCGAAGTTCAAGCGGTACTTGGGCCATACCGAGAAGGTGCTGAAGCTCATTCCCCGCAAACGAAACCCCGCCCTATGGGAGGCGATAAGAGTACAGGTCGACAAGCCCTCAGGCCAACCCAACTAGCTTCCTCAGCCCCTCGACCTCGACCTTCGAGAGCATCCGGCACTCTCCCGCCCGCATTCCCTTTACCGTCAATGGCCCGATTCGCAGCCGCTTGAGCGAGATGACCGGATGGCCGATCGACTCGCACATCAGCCGAATCTGGCGCTTGCGCCCCTCATGGATAACGATCTTGAGGCCGGTCGTGTCCGTCGTGGGCTCGGCATGGATCACGTCCACCTTCGCCGGCTTCGTCTTGCCCCCCTCGATGTAGATGCCGTTTCGAAGCTTCGCCAGCGACTTCTCCTCCGGAATTCCCCGCACGATCGCCCTGTACTCCTTTTCGATCTCGTAGCGGGGATGGGCCAGGCGCTGGGCTAGCTCGCCGTCGTTGGTCACGATCAGCAGCCCTTCCGTGTCCATGTCGAGCCGGCCGACCGGCTTGAGCTGCACGCCGAGGTCGGGAAGGTACTTCACGATCGTCGGGCGCCGTTGAGGATCGAACAACGTCGTGACACAGCCGGTCGGCTTGTTCAGCACGGCCGTGTACAGCTTCGAGGCGGTGATCGCCATGCCGTCCACCCTTACTTCGTCGCCGGGACCCACCTTTCGCCCCATCTCCGTCACGAGTTCGCCGTTGACTTCCACGCGGCCCTCTGCGATCAGCTTCTCGGCCGCGCGCCGACTGCATACCCCGGCGTGGGCGATGGCTACGTGCAGGCGTTCCAGCTCGTCCGGAACGGCAGCCGGCGCTCGTTTAGCGCGTGCCGAGGCGGCCACCGTACATCCTTTGGGCCTTCTTGCGCATCGCGAACGCGCTGCCTGCGAGCACGCCGCCGATCAACAGCGTGGGCAGCGACAGCGCGCTCTTCGAAACCGTTCGTCGGGTGGGCGGCGTGTAGTCGGCGTCGGCTATCGCCTCGCCTTGAAATTCCCCGCCCTCCGCCGTGAAAACGAAGACTCCGATGGTCTGGCCTCGTGCAACCTTGGCGGTGATCTTGTTCGCCACCGGACCCGAATTGATCCCAGGAGCCAATTCGAGGCGGTAGCTCGCCGGGCTGCTGCCGGAAGGCGCCAGGTAGTAGCGCGGGTGCTCCATCGTCACCGGAAGCGACTTGCCGTCGATCGTCGTCGCGGTGGCCGTCATCGGGCTTTGCGGTCCGCTGAGCGGATGCGGGTCGAAAAGCGTGTACGCCCAGTGAAGCATCTTCTTGTGGTCGGCTTCCCAGTGCTCGCTGTGCATCACCACGGTGATCAGCCGGAACCCGCGGCGCGTGGCGCTCCCCACGTAGCAGTGGCCGGCGGGAATCGTCCACCCGGTCTTGATCCCGTCCGCGGTCGGGTCTTTGCGAAGCCACTTGTTTCGCGAGACCATCCACGTGTCCTTCTGGTTGATGCTCCGCTTGATATGGTGCTTCGTCAGCTTGACGACGTCGCGAAACTCCGGATGACGCATCGCCTCCCGCGCGATGATCGCCAAATCGTGGGCGCTGATGGTGTGGACGGGGTCGTTCAGCCCGTTCGGGTTGTCGAAGTGGGTGTGGGTGCAGCCGAGCTCCCTCGCCCGCTGGTTCATCAGCGCGGCAAACGCGCCTACCGAGCCGGAAATGTGATCCGCCACCGCCACGCAACCGTCGTTCGCGCTCCGCAGCAGCAGGCCATACAGCATGTCGTGCGCCGTCACCTGTTCGCCCTCTTCCAGGTGCATGCTGCTTTCCTTGACGTCCTTGATCCCCTTCGGCGCGGTGATGATCTCGTCCGGCCGGCACCGCTCGATGAGGAGGAGCGCGGTCATGATCTTCGTGGTGCTCGCGGGGAAGCGAGGCGTGTCCGCGTCCTTGCTCCACAGAACCTGGCCGGATTCCGCGCTGATGATAATGGCGCTGGGCGCGCTCACCTCGAGCTTAGGTAAGTCTCTCCCTAGAATGGGATGCGCGGCCAGAGCGAGCAGGCAGCAAAGGATCGGTTTGAATCTCATCGCGCCGGTCGGGTGATTGTACTTCGTTCGGGCATGAGACCTAGGCGTAACCGGGTGCAAGCGGCTTCTCCCGGAGCCGCCGGCAAAGCCGCGCGGAGTTTCGTTTCCGCTCTAGGCGCGAGCGGCTTTCAAAGTGTCGAGCTCCTTGTGGAGCTCCTCGAGCTCCTCCTCTTGCTCCTGCACTTCCTTCACCAACTGCTCGAAGAGCTCTTTGATGCGCTTCTCGAAACCGTAGCTTGCGTGCAGACTTCGGACGTTGCTCTTAATGGTTTCCAGGCTCACGGCGTCAGGGTATCACCATTCCGCAACAAGCGCAAATCGCTTGGACCGCCCGAACACCCATGCTTGTAACCCTTCTTTGCCTCGCTTCCCTCTCACCCCGGCCGGCCGCCGCCGAGGTCGATCCGCGACTCTATCAAGAGCTTCGGTGGCGAATGATAGGCCCGTTTCGCGGCGGCCGAACCGTTGGGGCGACCGCGGTTCCCGGCCGTCCGAATGAATTCCTGATCGGCGTGTGCAACGGCGGGGTGTGGAAGACGAACGATTACGGCCGAACGTGGAAGCCGATCTTCGACGACCAACCGACCGGCAGCATCGGCGCCGTCGCAGTGGCGCCCTCGAACCCGGACGTCATCTACGTTGGCAGCGGGGAAGGCATTCAACGCCCCGACCTCTCGGTCGGGAACGGCATGTACAAGAGCACCGACGGGGGCAAGCATTGGATGCATTTGGGCCTCGATGATGCGCAGCAGATCAACAGCATCGCCGTCGATCCGCACAACCCGGACCGCCTCTTCGTGGGCGTGCTGGGCCATCCCTACGGCCCCAACGAGACGCGCGGCGTCTTCATGTCCGTAAACGGTGGCGAGTCCTTCCGCAAGGTCCTTTACAAGGACCCCGACACCGGCGCGGCGCAGGTCTCGCTCGATCCCTCCGACTCCAGCATCGTCTACGCCGACCTCTG
>DATGIR010000111.1:0-5430 GCA_035295605.1 Fimbriimonadaceae bacterium
GCTTGCCCTGGAGGGTTCGACGAAGCTCCCGGTCGACTTCCTCTCCGCCCGCCGTCTGACCGCACCGAAAACGTAGTCGTCGCCGCTATTCCCCGCGCGGCATGACCAACCAAATCAAACACGCGAAAAACGTTCCACACAGCGCCCCGCCGATCACGTCCGAGGGCCAGTGAACGCCCCGATAGATGCGGCTGAGTCCGATCAGGCAGGCGAGGCCCAGCGCGGCCCACCCCGTCCATGCCGCGCGCGTGCCCCGCGTCAACAGGATCAGCATCACAGCGATCGCGAAGGACGAGGTGGTGTGCCCGCTCGGGAAGCTGTTGCCGCCAAACAACGGCTCCTGCGGGTGCGCCCACGGAAAGTTTGAGGGCCGGTCCCGCGGCACGAGCCGCTTCAAGCCTTGCGCGCCGAGCAGCCCGCCGACCGCGAACGACACCGCCAGCGGCCAGAACAATCGGCGCGAACTTGGATGAACCAACACCAAGAGGACCAAGATCGTCTGCGTCCAGCCGTCGCCCAGCCAGGTCAAAGCCCAAAAAACCGGGTCGAGCCAGGCGTGATGCAAGCCGACGTGAATGGCTCGAAATCCATCGACGTCGAGCCCGTACATCAGCGGTCAGGGTACCAGTCGCGGCGCGCGCCTAGGTCATGCCGGCGTCCTGCCGGCTCAGGCCGTAGAAGGCAAGGTCCAACTGCTCGCCCCCCTTGTTGAAGGCCGACTTGCGCACGCCCTCGAGCCTCATGCCCGCCTTCTCCATCGCCCTTCCCGAGGCCGCATTCCGGGTGAAGCGCTCGGCCTCCACTCGCTCCAGGTCCAGTTCCTCGAAGGCGAACTTGATCACCCGGCGAATCGCCTCCGGCATGTAGCCGTTGCCCCAGTAGGGCTTGCCGAGCCAGAAGCCGAGGTAGCCGCTCCGGTGCCGGGAGCTGACCGCGCAATGGATTGTCCCGACCACGCCCGCATCGGGCAGCTCCAGCACCCAGTCGTACTTGTCCGGCTTCGTTCCCACGCTCCCGAGGTACGCCTCGGCATCCGCAAGCGTGTAGGGTTGCGGCAGCCCGCCGAGGTTCAACCCGATGTCGGGGTCCTGGAGTAGCTCGGTGATCCGCGGTGCGTCGGATACCAAGCCCGGCCGCAAAGTCAACCGATCCGACCGAAGGACGCGAATGTCCAGTTTGGCGGCGCCCTCGGCGCCGAACTCCTTGAGCGCGTCCCCGCTCAGCCGGAACACGGTCCAGTCGTCGAGGGCCTCGGCGCCGAGGCTCTTGTAGAACCCTATCGCGGGTTCGTTCCAGTCGAGAACCGACCACTCCAGCCTGCCCGCCCCCACCTTGATCGCTTGCGCCGCCACGTTCTTTAAGAGCGCCTTCCCCACCCCGTTCCCGCGGTGCTTCGGCTGCACGTACAGGTCCTCCAGGTAGATGCCCGGCTTGGCAAGAAACGTCGAGTAGTTGAAGAAGAAAAGGGCGTAACCCACCGGCTCGTCGTCGAGCCGCGCGATTACCGCCCCCGCGAACCGATGCTGGCCAAAGAGCGTTCGCCGCAACTCCATGGACGTGGCCACGCACGCGTGCGCGAGTCGTTCGTACTGCGCGAGCTCCTGGATGAAGCCGAGGATGACCTCCACGTCGTTGGCGGTGGCGTCGGCGATCGTGAGCATGTTCAGGACGGACTACGGGAAGCGTTGTAGCCGTCGGTGTTACCCGACTATCGCCCACATCACACGGGATTGGGCTTATCCTTCTTCCGCCACTTCGAAGCTTGCCAAACGAGCGCGAGCGCAACCAACGGAACCGCGAGCCAAGGCAGCAGTGCGGCGCCGACAACCAGCGCCCCCTCGCCAAGGTCGCGCATCCCTCCGAGTGAGCCTGTAAACGACCGCCCAACGCGCGTTCCTAACGAGGGCGTCCCCTTCGGCAAGAACTCCTTCACTTCTCGAAGCGTCACGGTGACCGTTGAGAGATCCGATTGGTTTGCCAGGAACTGAAGGCGACCCTCAATCCGCTCGATCTCCTCGCGAACCCGGGAGAGCTCCTTCTCGAGGGTCAGCACGTCGCTTAGGTGGCCCGATCGGTGCTGGAGCAGGTCGATGAGGCGAGCCTCCTCCACTTGCTTGTTCTTCAACCGTGCTTTTGCGTCGTAGAACTCCTCGCTGACGTCCTCAGCCTTCTGCGAGCTCGATTGGAACTCGCCGACGTCGGAGAGCGAGTGGATGAACTCGTCGTACCGCTCGGCCGGAACGCGCACCGTCCAAGTCCCCTCGCGGACTTCGCCGCGGGTTCCCGAAGTCATGGCGTCTCCTACGTAGCCGCCCATGGACTTGACGAGCGAGATCAGCTTCGCCGACGCCTTGTCGAGGTTCTCGCAGTCCAGGGTCACCTCGGCTTTGTAGATGATCTTGCGGGGTTGGGGTTGGACTTGGAGCGAGGCCAGGGTTTCGGCCGTGCTCGTCGCTTGGTTGGCGGCAGCTATTTTCGCGGAGGAAGCTCCTTGACTAGCGGAGTCATCCGACTTACTGCAGCCGGAGGCGAGCAGGGCGAGAAGTGGAACGGCTGCAAGCAGCAGCATCGGTGCATTGGTGGGCCGCATGCCCATATCAATGCTGGGATTCCGCATGTGGTTCCGAAGCAGTCCCGAATCGAGCCACGGGTCAGCGATCCGTGTCCGGACGACGCACGCGGCGTCGACTACGCTTGCGTTCGGGCGGCGCCGCGTTCCTTCGGCGGGTCTTTCCATCGCCGCGAGCCTAAGAGTTCGCACCAGGGACCGCGTTGTTTGAAGCCCGAAGGGCAAGGTTAGCGGGCCCCCGCGAACTCTTGTGAGCGAACAAGCGATGGATCAAGCCGACGAAGGATCGCGGCGCTGGGGAGGACACCGCACGGGTCGCTGACCCGTGGCACGTTTGGAAAGGGAGGAACCGCGGCGCCAGTGACACGGTCGCGGGCGGGCCGGCTAGCTATAGATCCCGATCCGTCTGAATCGGTCGTAGCGGCTGTCACGAACCGCGTCGGGCTTCATCTTCGCCAGTTGGCCGAGGTGGTTCACCAGCGCAAACTTCACCGCCGCCGCGGCCGCGACGGGATCGCGATGGGCGCCGCCGGTCGGTTCGGGGATGATCTCCTCGATCAAGCCGAGCTCCTTGGCCGACTCCGCCGTGAGCCGCAGCGCCTGGGCCGCCTGCGGACCCATCTCCGGCTTGCGCCAGAGAATCGCAGCACACCCTTCGGGTGCGATGACGGAGTAGATCGAGTGCTCCAGCATCAGCACCCGGTTGGAGGCGGCGATTCCGATCGCGCCGCCGCTTCCCCCTTCTCCGATGATCACGCTCACGACGGGCACCGTCAACTCGAACATCTTGGCGATGCTGGCGGCGATCGCCTCGGAGATCCCCCGACTCTCGGCCTCGACGCCCGCGTCGGCGCCCGGCGTGTCGACGAACGTGATCACCGGCATCCGGAAGCGCTCGGCCATGTCGAACAGCCGAATGGCCTTGCGATACCCCTCCGGACGGGCGTAGCCGAAGTTGCGAAGCTGCCGCTCCTGGATGTTGCGCCCCTTCTGGTGGCCGACGACCATCACCGGGGTTCCGTCCAGGCTCGTCGCGCCGCCGACGATCGCATGGTCGGCGCCAAACCGGCGATCGCCCTGGAGTTCGACGAACGTCCCGAAGATCGTCGAGATGTAGTCGAGGGCGTAGGGCCGAGACGGGGCGCGAGAGACGAGCACGTTCTCCCATGGCGACAGGTTCGAGTAGGTGGCGGCGACGATGTTATCGCGCCGGCGGGTGAGCTCTTCGAGGGCCTTCTCGGCCTCCTGCTTGCTGGCGGCATCCCGTTCCTTGTCGATGCGGTCCCGGAGCTTCGCAAGCCCCTCCTCGAGCTCTCGCAGCGGCTTCTCCCACTCGTTGAAGTCGCGGGCGATCACTTCTTCACCTTGGCCGGCGCCAGGTGGCCGCCGAAAAGCTTGACGAGGGTGGCGAGGATCGGTCGGAGCTCCTTTCGGGGGGCCACGCGGTCGATCATTCCATGCGCAAGCGCGAATTCGGCGGTTTGGAAGTCGTCGGGCACCTTGCTGACGCCCGCCTGCTTGCTTACGCGCAACCCGGCGAAGCCGACCATCACCTTGGGCTCGGCGAGTATGACGTCGGCCACGCTCGCGTAGCTGGCGAGAACGCCGGCCATGGTGGGGTCCGTGAAGACGGCGAAGTACGGCACGCCGTGCCGGGCGCAACGCTCGGCGGCCGCCGTGGTTTTGGCCATCTGCATGAGCGAAAGGAGGCCCTCCTGCATCCGCGCGCCACCCGACGCGCACACGATGATGGCTGGGATCTTCCGCTCCAAGGCCCGCTCAAGGGTGCGCGTGATCTTTTCGCCCGCCACCGACCCCATGGAGCCGCCCATGAAGCTGAAATCCGTGACGGCGACGCTGACCGGTCTTCCCTCGATGGCGGCGATGCCGGAGATCACCGAATCGAAGCCGCCGGTCTTCTGCTCGGCTGCTTCACGCTTTTCGGTGTAGTCGGGAAAGTCGAGCGGGTTTCCGGAGCGGAGATCCTTGTCGTGCTCTTCGAATGAGCCGGGATCGAACGTGATCTCAATCCGCGTTTGGGCGGAAATCCGGTGGTGAAAGCCGCAGTGGGGGCATACGTGGAGGAGTTGCTCGAACTCCGCCGTGAACAAGATTTTCTTGCAGTTGGAGCACTGAAGAAACGCTCCGTCACCGGTGGATTTTGGGGCGCTCAAGGATGGACAGGATACCTTTCGAATAGGTTTGTAGGTTCGCAGGTTTGTAGGTCCGTAGGATCGTGCCACGGGTCAGCGACCCGTGGATTGAAGTAACCGCCCTCTCGCTCGCACGTCAACCCCATGACGGTGACATGGAGCGATCCATTAGGGAAGGAAAACAAATGAAATTGAACGCTAGACTCACGCTTCTCGCCGCCATGGCCGCCATCTCCCTCGGCGGCATGCCCCTCAAGGCGGCCGCCCAGGCCGGTGGCCAGGATGAGATCGGGAACCAGGTCATCGCCACACTCGACCTGCAGGACGTCGATATCCGCGACGCGATCCGCGCCCTCTTCAAGAACGTGAACGCCAACTACGTGGTTCAGCCGGAGGTTCAGGGCACGGTGACCATCACGCTCAAGAACATCAAGTTCGACGTCGCCCTCCGCAACATTCTCGACCAGGTGAAGGCGACCTACCGAATCGAGGGCGGCATGTACACGATTCTCAAGCGCGAAGAGCCGATATTCAACCCAGGTGACCCTGGTCCGGTCCCTCTGACGCAACCGGCTCTCCGAACGGCCCGAATTTACATCGGCCACTCCGACCCCGGATTCATCATCCGAATGCTGGCGGCGGCGGGCACCTCCTCGGTCCAGTTCCCCGAATACAGCACCATCCAGAACGGGATGCTGTTCGGCGGTG
>DATGIR010000112.1:0-4824 GCA_035295605.1 Fimbriimonadaceae bacterium
CGCGGCGACTCAACGTCGTGCCAAATACCGAGCTCGCCAACGTATGCGTCGAGTACGTCAAGGCGCTGCTCGCGTTGAAGGGCGAACAAACCGTCGACGACACCTCCGGCGTGAATCCGACCATCCGACTCCGTCCCGGTCGAGCCCGGCGGGAGATTCCGAGCGACATCTTGTCCCGAGTGGACAACCGGGTTCCCGTCCACCTGAGCCTGAGTGCCGATGGGGTGATCGTTCTCTCGGTTCCCGTCCTCGAGAACGGAACCTCGCGCTACATCGACATGTAGCGAAGTCCGCGCTTCACTGGCATCATTCCCTCATCACGCGCTAGAGTAGCGGTGATGGCAGATATTCACGCCTGGGTCACGACGGGCAACGGATTCGACGGGTACAAGGTGACGCGGGGGCTGGGGGTCGTGCGGGGCATCACGGTCCGCAGTCGAAGCGCGATCGGCAACATGGGAGCGAGCTTCCAAACGATCTTCGGCGGGAACATCACGATCTACACCGAACTCGCCGAGCAGTCCCGGGCCGAGGCTTACGAGCTCATGATCCGCCATGCCGCCCAGGTCGGCGCGAACGCCATCGTCGCTATGCGCTACGACGCCACCGAGGTCGCTCAGGGCGTCACCGAAGTTATCGCGTACGGCACCGCCGTTGTGATCGAGCCGGTCTGATGGAATACCGGCCGCTAGGACGAACCGGGGTTCAGGTTTCCGTAGCATGCCTGGGCACGATGACGTTTGGTTGGGACCCCGACGATTGGGGCTCGACGGAAGAAGATTCCAACGCGGTGATGGACGCCGCGATCGACTTGGGGATTAACTTCTTCGACACCGCCGACGTCTACTCGCGGGGCACGAGCGAGAAGATCATCGGCAAGGCTCTGAAGGGCGGCAAGCGCGATAACATCGTGCTCGCCACCAAGTGCCACGGCCGGATGGCCGACGACGACCCGAACGCCTGGGGCAACACGCGCCGGCACGTGATCGAAGCATGCGACGCCTCCTTGAAGCGTCTCAAGACCGATTGGATCGACCTCTACCAGATTCACCGGCCCCAGCCATCGGTGCCGATCGACGAGACGCTGCGGGCCTTGGACGATCTGGTCCGGGCCGGAAAGATTCGGTATGCCGGATGCTCGACCTACGCAGGCTGGCAGGCTTGCGAGGCGCACTACGTGGCGAAAGGGCTCGGCATCAGCGGCTTCGTTTCCGAGCAGCCACCCTACAACCTGCTCGACCGGCGAATCGAGCGCGAGCTGCTTCCCTTCTGCCGGACGTACGATTGGGCGGTGATCCCCTGGTCGCCGCTGGCGGGCGGCATGCTCAGCGGCAAATACCTGGACGCTAAGACGAAGGGAGCGCGCTACTCCGGAAGCGATCCGATGGGGCGGCTGAAGCAGCTTCCCCGGCCAAAGCTTCAGCGGCTGAAGAGCATCGCCGACCGGGCGGGAATGTCGCTCTCGACGATGAGCTTGGCCTGGGTCGCCGGACAACCCGGGATCACGAGTCCGATTATCGGGGCGCGGTCGGTGGCGCAGCTCAAAGAGTCGGCGGCTGCGTGCGAAGTGAAGCTCTCCGAACGCGTGTTGAAGCAGATCGACGAGGTGTTCAAGCCCGGCTCGATGCACGTGGAGTATTACAACGCCAACTTTGGGCCAAATGCGCGGCCATGGTAACGCACCCCAGGTTCGAGTCAGGGCGTAGGAACGATTAAGATGGCAAATCTATTGGAATCCGCTCGGGTGGCCGGCCGGTTCACCCAGTTTTTGGAGCTGGCGAAACAAACGGGAATGGACGTGGCGCTTCAGAGCACCGGACCGCTGACGCTCTTCGCCCCCAACGATGAGGCGATGGCCAAGCTCAGTGCGCGCACCATCGAGACGATCTCTGGGAATTCGAAGACCCTGATGGACCTGGTCAAGTACCACGTTCTCGACGGGCGCTACACCTCTGTCGACTTGGAGGGGCTCTCAACGTCGACGACGCTTCAAGGCGAAGACGTGGAGATCAGGGTGGACGAGGGCGTGTTGAAGATTGACGGCGCCCACGTTGTGCGGGCCGACATCACCGCCGATAACGGCGTGATCCACTCGATCGACACGGTGCTGGTGCCGGAATCGGCGGCGCTGACCATGCAAAGCCAGTAACCTTAGAGGGTGCGGTGGTGGCTTCTGCTGGCGGTGGTGCTGGTCGGCTGTGGCAAATCAACACCTCCGGCGCCCAAGTTGCCCCCGAGCGCTTTTTCACCAAGCCTATTGGTCGACCTCGGGCTGGAGACGGCCGAGTCCGCCCGCGATCCGAAACTCGTCCTCGTCGGGACCGACCCTTCACAGGCCCGCGCCCTGCTTTGGAGCGGCCAACTCGGAGTCAACGTTGGTCCGTACGGCACCGCAAGCGGTGTTGATAGAGTTGCCCAGCCGGCGTTTCGAGACGGGGTGTATAGCCCGAATGAGGACATCAGGCCGCTTCGGTCACCTCTCGACGTCAGCATCAACGCGAACGGCAAACCGATCGAGCCGATGCGGGACGGGTACTGGCAGAGCTTCGACATGCGCTACGGCGTCCTGACAACCCACTGGTTCGCCGAGGTCACCGACGGATTCCTCGAGGCCCGCTTAACCTCGATCGTCAGCAATGACGCGGTTCGCTCGTGGTGGGAGTTTCAAGGCCCCAAGGGAACTCAGCTGGAATTGGACCCCTCGAAGGTTTTGGCGTATTGGCCGGTAACCTCCCACACCCTCGCGCCTGGCAAGGCCTTGGATGCGGATCGATTGCTTCCGCGGAGCGGCGAGGGCCTAAGTTCCGGAGGTCGTCAAGTGCAGACTTGGAAGGCCCCGGCTGATCGCCTGACGCTCGAGTCCTCCGGCGCGACTTGGATCTTTGGATCTGAACCGATGCTAGCAATCGGCGGAGCGATGGGCGCAGGTCCCTTGCCACTCAAGGCTCACCTCCGACGGCAGACCGGAGTCTTGACGGGCAAATCCGCAACGGAAATCTCGATCGACGGCCCGCTGGCCGACCAGACCGCGATCAACTCTTTCATGTACTTCCTTTGGTCGGAACGGTCAGGAAGCTATGACACCTATGAAAGTCGAGCCGCCGCCCGATTCAGTCCCTTCGGCTTGAGCTCCAACCGCTACAACGGACACGTCTTCTGGGACGCCGATGTCTGGCTCATGCCGGCGCTTGCGTTTATCGAACCCGGGGTCCTTGGGGACTACAGCACGTACCGCCTCTCGACGCTTCGCGACGCGCCGGTTGCTCCTTTCCCGTGGGAAGACAGCCTTTCCGGCAAAGAAACCGCGCCGCCCGAATTCACCAAGGAGATTCACATCAACGGAAGCGTGCTGTGGGGCCTCGAATTTGCGAGAGCTCTCGGCGTCACCGTCGAATGGGACGTTCACAAGCGGGGGGCAAAGTATTACGTTCAGCGCGCCACGAGCCGCTCGAACAACAATCAGCCCATCGACGTCGTCAAGCGCGTGGCCGACTACTACCGGTCGCGCGCGACCAAGCGGCCGGACGGCAAGCTGGGCATTCTGGACGTGATGAGCCCGGATGAAAGCCACATCGGGCCAAATGACCTGTACACTAATCTCGTGGCGCAGTGGGCGATCAACGGAGCCACCTGGCGCGGGGCGGCGAATTCCGGGTCCACCCTCTTCCTTCCCTCCGACTCGAAGAGCTTCCTGACCTACGAGAACGACCCCGTCCGCTCGTACAAGCAAGCGGCGGCGGTGCTCTCGATCTATCCGCTCCAATATCCGCCGGCGGAGGCGCAGGCCAAGACGATGCTCGAGCGGTTCCAGGACAAGGTCACGAAGAACGGTCCCGCGATGTCCGACTCGATCCACGCCACGATCTGGGCTCGGCTCGGGGATGCCGACAAGGCCTACGAGCTCTGGAAGAAGAGTTGGGGCGACTTCGTGAAGGGGCCATTCCTACTATTCAGTGAGAAGCGGAGCTCGCCGGCCACCTACTTCACCACCGGCGCCGCCGGATGCCTGCAGTCCGTCATCTACGGCTTTCTGGGCTTCCGGGTCGACGAACAGCCCGAACCGGGCGCCGATTGGAAGCTTCAGCTCAAGAATGGGCGTTGGCTCTCCATCAAGCCCCACCTGCCATCGGCCTGGAAAAGCGCCACGTTTCGCAATTTTCACGTGCTTGGCCGCACGTACACCCTGACCGTCAAACGACAGGGCTCGAAGACAGTAACATCCGTATCGCGAGGAGTTTGACCGTATGCCAAATGTTGTCCTGACCGTCGACTGTGAAGGCGCCCACCATGACCGGTGCTTCACGGCCGAACTGATCCGTGTGCTCGAAGGCGAATTCGTGCCCTGCACGTGGCTGATCCACGTGTCGCTGAAGGACCCGAGCGCCAATACGAACCTCTACTATCACGAATTTGTGCACCGAATCCCGTCATGGCACGAGATCGGGATGAAGGTGAACTTCGAGAACGAGCGCGGATACGTCGAGAACCCCAAGGAGCGCGGCAATATTCTGTGGGTGGCGAAGGACACGCTGAAGTCCCACATGATCAAGTGCACCGCCTTCCGCGCGGGCTCCTTCGCCTTGCTGCCCACCGACATCCCCTACCTGGAGGAGATGGGCGTCCTCGTCGACAGTTCGGTGGTTCCGGACGGCGACTACAAGATGTTCGTGAGCTGGAAGGGCGCGCCGCACGATCCGTATCACAGCGACAAGGCCGACCTGACCAAGACCGGCAACAATAAACTCCTGCACCTGCCGGTCGCGACCCACGACGGCGCCCACGGCTACCTGGACGCCGGGTTCGATGCCCTGGTGCCGTTGTTCG
>DATGIR010000113.1:0-16431 GCA_035295605.1 Fimbriimonadaceae bacterium
AGAAGCCCTAGAACCCTAGAACCTAGAACCCTGGCACCCTAGAACTGCGGGTTTTCCCCCGCATTACGCCCGTGTTGCACAGTTCTTGCCTCAACCGGGAGCGTGGGAACCAAGCTTGCCACGCTGATCCTGGTGATTGCCCCGGTGCTGACCCAGGCGGCACGGCCCGACCGAAACGCTTACCTCAATAGGCCCGTTTCGTCGGTCGCGGCACTCGTTTCTCAACTCAAAGGAGACCCGGAAGTGGCGGACCGCTACATGCGCCACTTCGGCATGTCCAAGCATGACGTCATCGCCATGGTGTCGAAGTTGCACATGACCCGGCTTCAACGCGACCAGCCGGTCGATATGTTCAGCGTTCCCCAAGGGGGAGCGATCAAGTCCCACAAGGACGTGCTCAAGAAGGGGGAGCGCGTCTTCGTGGACGCCAAGGGAAAGGTGATCCTCAAGGTTAAGTGTGGCAATCCGGTGGTCAGGGGGCGCGAAAAGACAGAGCTGGCGCTTGTGCCCCCGCCACTAGAATCCCCTTCCGCCATCAAATCCCTGGCCCCTGCGATTCCCACCCCGACGGCCCCCTCGAACACCGTTGCGCAGCTCATCGCCCCCGAGAGGGCGCCCGACATCGCCGACACCGTCGCGGTGGCGCCCCCCGTGGCCCCCAATCCGAACGAAACGGCTGTGGTCAATAGCAGCTATCCCGGAGGCAGCAAGGGCATCAACGGGCTGGTCTTCCTTCCGATTCTCGCCATCCTCCCCACCATCCCGCATCATCACGGCAACCCGCTGCCGCCCGCGCCCGAACCCGTCACCGGCACTTTGCTGCTCGCGGGAGCAGCGAGCCTGGCCTTGCGCCGCCGACGCCGAAGCTGACCGGACCCGCCGGTATACTTTCCGCCGTTGGATACCCTCGCGCTCTCGACCCGCGCTAGCCTCCTGCGGCCCTCTCCCACCCTGAGCATCACCGGTCGGGCGAATGCGATGCGCGAGCAGGGAAAGGACGTCATTTCGTTCGCGGCCGGCGAACCTGACTTTCGCACTCCGGAGCCGATTTGCGAGGCCGCGATCCAGGCGATCCGTGATGGCTTCACCCGCTACACGCCGTCGGCCGGCATCGCCCCGTTGCGCGAGGCCATCGCCGCCAAGTTAGAGCGAGAGAACGCCCTCACGGTTTCCCCGGCCGACGTCGTCGTGAGCTGCGGCGCCAAGCACTCCGTCTATAACACCCTCCAGGTGCTGGCGGAGGCGGGGGACGAGGTCATCCTCATCGCGCCCTACTGGATGACCTACGCCGACCAGATTCGCCTGGCCGGCGCTACGCCGGTCGTTGTGCGGGCGAACGCCTCTTCGGGGTTCACACCGGACATCGGGGACCTGAAAGCCGCCGTCAGCCCGAAGACGAAGGCGATCATCGTCAACAGTCCATCGAATCCGACCGGCGCGATGTACAGCCGGGAGCTTTTGTCGGAGATCGTCGACTTGGCCCATCACCATGGGTTCTGGGTCATCAGCGACGAGATCTACGACCGGCTCACCTACGGCAGTGAGCATATTTCCGTCGCCTCGCTGGGCGAACAGGCCAAATCCCACACCGTCACCATCGGCGGCTGTTCGAAGAGCTACGCGATGACTGGCTGGCGAATCGGATTTGCCGCCGCACCGAGCCCGGTTGCCAGGGCGATGTCCAACTTCCAGGACCAGGTAACGAGCAATCCGACCTCCTTTGCGCAGAAGGGGGCGGTCATCGCTTTCGGGCTTGCCGCCGATGTCATCGGCGCGATGCGGACCGAGTTCCAAGCCCGGCGTGACCTCATCGTTCGCCTCATCAACGAGGTTCCGGGCCTCTCCTTGAAGGCGCCGTCGGGCGCGTTTTACGCGTTCGTAGACGCATCCGCTTACATGGGCGGTGACGACGCGCGACTCGCGGAGCACCTCCTCGAATCCGCCGGCGTGGCGACCATCCCCGGATCGGTGTTCGAGGGTCCGGGCTACCTGCGCATGAGTTACGCGACCAGCCGCGAGCAAATACAGGCGGGCGTCGCTCGTATCGCGGAGGCGCTCGACCGCCTGCGCTAAGTTAGCGCCTCATGGTTCCGAAGCAGATCCCGATCCGAGACGAGGCCATCTTCAGGCTGGCGATGCGCCACCGGTCGGCTGCGACCGAGAACCCGGTACGGGATAGCTACGAGCGCCTCGAGTTCTTCGGAGATTCCGTTCTCGGCCTCGTGATAGCCGAATACCTGTACGAGCACCACCCGACGTGGGATCAGGGAATGCTGAGCAAGGGGCGGTCGTCGGTGGTCCAGGAGGGCCCCTTGGCGGCGACGTCGCTCCGACTCGGGCTCGACGAGTACCTCGAGCTTGGCCCTAGTGAGGAACACACCGGCGGCCGCAAACGGCCCTCGATCCTAGCCGACGTCTTCGAGGCGGTCATCGGCGGCATCTACCTTGAATCCGGCCTCGAGGCGGCGCGCTGGTTCGTGCTCGAACACCTGACCGACTACCTCTCGCGCGTCAGCACCGGCGATGTGAACCCGGACGACTACAAGTCGAAGCTGCAGGAGGTGGCCCAGGCGATGTGGCGCCGAGCCCCGCACTACCGCGTAGCCGGCGAAGTGGGCCATGCCCACGACAAGCGGTTCGTCGTCGAGGTCGTTTTCGATAACGAGGTCATGGGTGAAGGACGGGGCCGCTCCAAGAAGGAAGCCGAACAGGCCGCGGCTGCCGATGCCCTAAAGCTCATTGAACGGGCGCGACGTTCGGCTCCCGTTCCCGAGTCCGATACGGTCGAGTTCTGAGCGGTCATACTTACCGACTATTTTTTTATCCTTTTTCGCCCCGTCATCGACTATGCTGGGTGTAAGGCCGTCATACCCTGTACGCTTGATCGTTCAGGCGCGCGGTCGGTGGTTTGCGATGAAACAGTTTTGGAGAGGAACATGTGTACTGGCGGGTCTATTACCCATCCTCGGGCAGGCTGCGCTGCGCCGGGAGCTCAACGCTTTTCTGGACACCCCCGTCAACACCACCCCAGAGCTCATCCGTGAGGTGAACTCAAACGCGGAAGTGCGGGATCGCTACATGCGCCATTACGGGATGACGCACCCCGAGTTGGTCGCCTTTCTCGGCACCCTCCATCCCGGCCACATGCTCGGCTCGAAGTCGGTTCGCGTATTCGGGGTTCCCGACGATGGCGTCGTTCACGTCCACAGCCAGACGCTCCACCGAGGGGATTCGATCTTCATCGATCCACACGGTCGCGGCGCCATTCTTGGCAAGTGCGGCAACCCGATCACCCTGGGCCCCAATAACCTTCGGAACATGTCGCTGGACGTTCCGCCCCCCGCGGAATTGGATGTTCTGACCCCGAGGGCGATCGCGAGCCTGACGCCGCCGCCCGAGGTTCTGCTCGACAACCGTCCGGCTATGGCGATGTACGTGCCGCCCGACACCCTGGCGGACGTGGTTTCCGATATCCCGCCGGTGACAACCACCGTTGTCACCGCACCAGCGCCTCCGGCTCCGGCGCCTGCTCCACCCCCCGCATCGGGCGGCAATCGGAACGGGTTGGCGCTTATCCCGCTGCTTGGCGGCGGTGCGTTGCTGGGAATCCTCGGTTCGCACCACGGCGGAGGCGGCCCCATCGTGCCTCCTCCCGCTCCCGAACCGGCGACCTTCATGCTGATCGGGGTCGGCGCCCTCGCGCTGCTCAAGCGCAAGCGCTCCTAGAACCTAGAACCCAGGGTTGAGCGGTCCCCCGGGCCGCTCAACCTTCCGTCAGCACGCGCTCGGCAAGGATGAAAGCGACGAAGTCGTCGATGGGTTCGGGTGGGACTTGCAAGCTGCTCGGCAAGAGCCGGCGCCATCCCCGTCGCACGTGGTACTCCCAATAGCGCTCGCGCGCCTGGAGCGAGGTGTCCTTCTCGTCCACCACGAGCATGCTCAGTCCGGGAAAGCTCTCCCGGAGCAGGTGAACGATTTGCTTTGAGCCAGTCCCCCCGCCGACGATCACGATCGCGGGCGTCTCCACCGCCAAGGCCTCGCGGATCGAATCGGCGAGCGCCTCCACCGGCGCAATGCGGCGCATGAGAATCGACAATGCTGACTCGGCGCCGCGCCGCACCAACGCCAATCCGCACTTTGCGGTCCCCGGATCGATCGCCAGTACCGTCTTCTCTGCCGTCACCGGGCGAGAGGTTACTTGATCGCGAAGTCGAGCTGAAGCGGGTCTGCGGCGCGGGTGTCGCCGTGCGCCACGATCTGAAGCTGCAGCGCCCGATCCGAGTTCGAGAGCCGCTCGACCAAGGTAATCGTCTTAGAAGGCTCGAGGTTCACAAGGCTCCCCTCCTGCCCGACGGCCGGGATCATCCCGTCCTTGATCGCCCGGGCGTGAATGGTCTCGTTCATGAACCCGGTGAAGAGGTTGAACACCGCGAGCGTCTTGGCGCGGCGTCCGATCTGGAGGACGCCCAGAACGTCCCCCTTGTGGTACACGATCGGGTTGTGGAAGGCGGTGACCTTGAGCCCCACCTGCTCGCCCTTGAACGAGTTCACCGCTGCGGTGGCGATGAGCACGACCTCCTGGTCGCTGGCGGTAAGCCCGTCCACGATCATCTGCTGCAGATCGCTCGGATCGACCTCGATGTCGTCTTGTCCGCGGTACTTGGCCAGGACGACGCATGAGTCGTTTACAGTGCCGGTTCCGGCGCCCTTGGCCTTCGCCGCCTGGCTCGCTTCGCGCATGAGCTCGGTGAGGGCGCCACGCGCCTGGCGTTGGGACGGGTGCGGTCCGACTCGCCTGCGGGCGAGCTCCTCACCCATCTCGTACGTCTCCGGTTCTGAACGCACGATTGCCGCCACCGTGCGATATCCGGCTGCCGCCTGAATCGCCGTCTGCAGATCCCGCTTGGCTCCTTCCAACTCGCCCTTGGCGTTGGCGAGGTCGACGCGGGTGCTGTGCAAGTCGTCGCGGAGCGTGTGCAGATCGGCCGTATCTTGGGCAACCTGCCGGGTCAATCCCTCCCGCTCCGACTGCAGCGACGCGATGCTCGTCGTAAGCTTTCGTTCCTCGACTCGGAGCCTTCTGATCTCGTCGTTCGCCTCCGTCCGCTCTTTGTCCATTGCCGTATAGCTCTTCTGCAACTCGGCGTACCGTTGTCGAGCGGACAACAGGTTCGCCGCGACCTGGGCGAGCTGAGCCTGCCTCGACTTGAGCAGCGCCTGATTTTGGCGAAGCAGACTTTGGTTGCGCGCCAAGGCGAGCTGTCCCTGCGTGACCCGCTTCCGCGCTTCGGCCAGGCGTGTGTTCGCGGTGGCGAGCTGGGCCTTGATCGACGCGAGTCGGGTGGAAGCCTCGTGCAGGTTCTTCTGGGCGAGTTGGGCCGCCAGGTTCAGCCGCTCGATCGCCGCTGTCTTGGCGGCGATCTCGGCCGCCAGCTTGGCATTCTGAGACGTGAGTTCGCGCGACTTCGTGATCGCTGCCCGCCCCTGAGTGATCCACTCCCGAATCCCGCTGCTGGTGAAGTACACGAGAAGGATCGTGATCAGCGAGACCAGCGTTCCCGCGATAAACGTTCCCACCCTCGCTACGTGCTTGGGGCGCATGGAGCGGAATGAAAGTTTCTTCTTCCCGATTCGCCGCCCGAGGTGATCCGCGAACACGCCGATGAACCCGCCCGCGAGAACGATGATCACCAACAGCAGAAGAACAAGCGGATCCACGAAAAGCCTTCTTTACACGTTGCGCAGCCGGATGATAACGCCCGCGGCGACGAGTCCCAATACGATGGGCGTAAAGCTCGCGACGACGGGAGGAATTACGCCCCCTTCCGAATAGACGTTCAAGAAGTTGATAAGAGTGATGTAGGCGAAGATAATGGCAATCGCCAGCGCGAAGCCGGCCGCCGCGCTGGTTCGGTTCCGGCGGATTCCGAGCGGCGCCCCCAGCATGCCGTAAACGAACGTGGCGAGCGGAAGCGCGATCTTGTTCCAGTAGCCGAACTCCAGGTTGGCCACCGTGTCGCGCGGGTAATCCTTCTCCTTTCGCATCGACTTGATCTGCTCCTGAATCTGACGCATGCTGAGCACGTCCAAGTCGGTGAGCTGCCGCACCTTGATGTCCTGGGGGCTTTCGCTGGGCGCGGCGATCCCGGTGAGCCGGGGCCACGCCTTGTCGTCGATCTTCATCGCGTATCCGTCCGACCGGACATACATTCCGCCCCCTTGGACTCTCCAACCCTGCCGCGCCGAAGGATTCGAAGGATCCCAAACGAGCTCGGCGATGTTCAGGTAGTTCGAGTTGCTCCAATCTTTGTTGAATGTCACAACCGTCGCACTTTCGAACGCGTTGCGAACCGGGTCGAACGCGCGAGCCACCACCACGCCGACGGTCTTCCCCTCGCTCGTAATGGGCACGCTGATGGTCTGAATGTGCGAGGGATCGAGCTTCTTGGCGATCTCCTTCATCATGTTGGTGCCGGTGGAGGCCGCCCACGGCACGATCGTCTCGTCGACCGCAAAGGCGAGGCAGGCCACCAAGATCGCCATTGCCCCCGCCGGCGCGACGATGCGGCCGATGCTCGTGCCCGCCGCACGGAGTGCCACGATCTCGCTGTCGCCGCTCAGGCGCCCATACGCCAGGAGGCTCGCCAGGAGCATTGCCATCGCGAATGTCTTGACCAACAACCCGGGGAGCATCAGCGATGTCAACTTCAGGATCGTCCCGATCGGCACCCCCTGAACGAGGAACGAGCTGAATTTGTTCAGAAAGAGCGCCGCCGACAGCAACGACGTGAACATCGCGACCCCGAAGACCCACGGGCCCACGAGCTCCTTGATGATCAGCCGGTCGATCCGCTTCAATCTGCTGTGTCGTTCCCGTACGACTCGCCGAGATACCGCTTACGGACCAACGGATCGCTGGTGATGTCGGTTCCGGAGCCCTCCTTCACGATTCGGCCGTCGATAAGGATGTAGTTGCGGTCGGTGATACGGAGCGTCGCCGCGATGTTGTGGTCCGTGATCAGGATGCCGATCCCGCGGTCCCGCAGCTTGAAGATGATGTTCTGGATCTCCTCGATGGTGACGGGATCGATTCCGGTGAACGGCTCGTCGAGGAGGATGAAGGAGGGATCGGTTGCCAGGGCGCGGGCGATCTCGACCCGGCGCCGCTCGCCGCCGGAGAGCACGTTTCCCAGGCTCTTCGTGATCGAGCCGATGTGAAGATCCTCCACGAGCTCATCGAGTTTGGCTTTGGCCGCCTTACCGCGGACATTCACCAACTCGAGGACAAGCTTGATGTTGTCCTCCACCGTGAGCTTGCGAAAGACACTCGCCTCTTGTGGCAGGTAGCCCATCCCCGCTCGCGCCCGCTTGAACATCGGCCACTTGGTGACGTCCGTCTCGTCCAGGAACACCCGGCCGCCGTCGGCATGGATCAGGCCGGTGACCATGTAAAAAGTCGTCGTCTTGCCGGCTCCGTTGGGCCCGAGCAAGCCGACGATCTCCCCTTGGCTCACGGTGAAGCTCACGTCGTGAACCACCGGCTTGCCCCGGTAGTGCTTTTCGAGATGCTGGCCGGTTATCGTCTTCATCCGCGCGCCTTGCCCACCGGCACCGTCGCCGTGCTTTCAGCATCGCTTCCGAATCGAACCAGCGTTCCCGAGGTGTCAAATTCCAGGTTGACCGCAGTCGTGTTAATCTCGGCGCCCGCGTTGGGTCCGGTCACCTCTTTGAGATGCACGCCGCCGGACATGCGGACGAGGTAGTTGCCGTTGCCCGCTCGGCTCACCGTCAAGTGTCCGCCAACGGCGACCCCGGACACCGGGCTCCGGCTCGTGACCGGCGGCTTCTTACTTCGATCGACGCTGACCTGAACGCCGTCGTAATGCATCGTCACCGGCCCATCCAAATCCGCTGTCTGCAGGGCCGCATTGTCGCCCGACTGGACTCGAAAGAGCCCATGGGAGCCGCTCAGGCTGAGGGTTCTCCCGAGCGAGGCGTTGCTGGTGGCGAAGTTGGCGCCGCCGGAGACGTCGATATCCGCAAGCTGGTCCGTTGCGGCGCCGACGCTCGTGTAGGTTACGGTCGGACCCGCGAAGGAGAGGTGCTCATCGCCGTCCTTGGTGGTTGACTCCATTTGGCCCTTCACGCCCCCGGAAAGCTTGGCGGTCTTCATCGTCTTGGTCGTGGTGTCGGCGGTGCCGTCGAGCCGCGCCGAGTCGACGGTGAGGTGCTTCTTCGACATCGTCGCGTGAAGCCGAGGGTGTCCCAGAATCGAGAACTTCCCGGTGGCGAAGTCAAAGCTGTAATGCTCAGGGTCGATATTCGTGACCTTGAGCTCACCCCACGTGAAGCTCGCTCCTTGCCCTCGCGTGCCGGTAAGAACGGCCGAGGCGACACCGCAAGCAAGCAGGAGGACGGAGGCGGCGGATGAGCGAGTCATGAATGGGTCGGCGCTGGCTGATTATGGCGAACCGGGACGAAGTTGCTCGGCGAGGCTATTTGCGACAACGTGTTCGAGCACCACGCTTCCGGAACCGGCCCCATCGAGAACTGCGAGCTCACCGCGCTGACTCGGCCCTCCGCCTTGATGATTTGGTCGGCGGTTGCGTATGTCATGAGATCGCAAAGCACCGTCGTGCCCTTCACCACCGAGTTCCCGTCGACCGCGGTCAGCTTGACGTTTCCCTCCAGCGTGAGAACCTCCTTCTCTTTGTCCGCAGTGCCCTGATCCGCCGAGAATGTTACAGAGGGAGTTCCGTGCGTGAACACGGTTCCCGAGACGGCCGCGAGCTTGCCTACGCCGGCGAAGTGCGCTGGATCCGTGGCGGTGACCACCGCGCTCTTCCAACGAATTTCATAGGCGATCTCGTTGCTTGGCTCCTTCCGGACCAATAAGCTGCCGGAACCGGTCGCGATGCTCGCGCCCTTGAACTCGGAGCCGGGCGGTTTTGAACTGCGAGCGCCACTCGGCTTATGCAGTCCGCAGCCGACCAGGACCAGCCCCGCGCCTACGACTGCACCGGCAAAGCGGTTAATGCCTTCCTCCTGGCCGGCCCGAGCTGGCCGTTATGCTGGCCGGCCAATTGGCCGCACGCGGCCGCAATATCGTGGCCGCGCTCGACGCGCTCGGTCGCATTCACGCTGCGGTTCCGAAGCACCTGCCGGAAGGCACGCACGCGCTCCCGGCTCGGCCGTTTGAACCCCCGATCCGTATCGACCCAGTTGAAAGGAATGAGATTGACGACGCTCGGCACCCCTCGAACGAGCTTGGCCAGCGCTTCCGCCTGGTCCGGGGTATCGGTCACCCCTTCGATCAGCAGATACTCGATCGTAATCTTTCGCCCGGTTGCGCGCTGATAGTCCCGCATCGCCGCCATCACCTCCGCCACGTTCCACCGATGGTTGACGGGCATCAGGCCGTCCCGAACCGAGTCGAGCGGGGAGTGGAGCGAGAGCGCGAGGTGGATTGGAAGCTTGGCATTGGCAAGCTCCCCGATTCCAGGCACGATGCCCACCGTGCTCACGGTGAGGTGCCGGTAGCTGAGCCCAACTTCGTCGTGCAGAATCCGCATCGCCTTGATCACGTTCGCCAGGTTGAGAAGCGGCTCTCCCATTCCCATGAACACCACATGGGAGATGCGTCGTTCCGACATCCGCTGCAGCTCGAGGTACTGGCCAACAATTTCGCCCGCGGTGAGGTTGCGATCGAACCCGCCCAGCCCGGTGGCGCAGAAGGCGCACCCCATGGGGCAGCCGACTTGGCTGGAGAGACAACACGAAACGCGATCCTTATAAGGCAGAAGGACGCACTCGTACACGTTTCCGTCGCCGTTGTGCACGAGCAGCTTGTCGACGCCGTCTGTGCTGCGGCGGTGGGAAGCCACCGTCAGCGGCTGGATATCGTACAGGCTCTGAAGCTCTACCCGAAGCGCGGCGGGAAGGTCGGCCATCGACTCCCAGCTCGCGACGAAGCGGCGGTACAGGTGATGGGCCAACTGTTTGGAACGCATCCGCGCGTCCGGGCGGGGGCCGACCGCCGACTCGAGCTCCGGCAACGTCATGCCCACCAGGGTGGGTCGCCCCGGCTTCATGGCCCAAAGAGTTTACTGCTCGCGACTGAACCGGAGTTCTCGCCGCATCGTTGAACGTAGAACGTAGCAAACATGAAGACCTCCTCTATCATCGCCATCGCTCTCGCCGCGTTCGTCGGTGTGCTTGGCGCAACTGAACTTTCCAAATGGCTCGAGCATCGTGCCGCTACGAACACGACGTATTCCGTACCGCACGAACTCCTTGCCACGAACGTGGATTACCAGCCGGTGAGCGGCGGACCCACCGACTTCCGAGCCGCCGCAAAGAAGGCGCTCCCCTCCGTGGTCGCCATCGACAGATTCGAGGAAGTGCAGCGGTTCTGGGATCGGGATACAACCATCGAAGAGACCGGCTCGGGATCCGGCGTCATCATCGCCAGCGACGGCACCATCGTGACCAATAACCACGTGGTTACCGGCGCCAGGGAGGTTCGGGTCCGACTCGCGGATCACCGCACGTTCACCGCCGAGGTCGTCGGTACCGATCCGACCTCCGACTTGGCGGTGATCCGGGTCAAAGCGGATGGATTAACGCCGATCGAGATGGGGGATAGCGACAAGCTCGACGTCGGCCAGTGGGTGTTGGCCATAGGCAACCCACTCGGTTTCGAAGGAACCCTGAGCGCCGGCATCGTGAGCAACAAGTCGCGCAGCCTGGGTACGCAGGCGAGCTTACTCATCAACGCGATTCAGACTGACGCCCCGATCAACCCCGGCAACTCCGGCGGCGCCCTTACCGACGCCGACGGCCGCCTCATTGGGATCAACGCCGCCATCGGCACCAACACCGGCGGAAACATCGGCATCGGCTTCGCGATTCCCGTGAATCGGGTGAAACGCGTGGCCCGCGAGATCATTGAGACGGGTCACGCCCACAACCCTTATGTGGGGCTCTATCTGAACCCGCGGATGGAGGATTGGCTAGGTACCTCGTCCGACCGAGACCGGCTGGCGCGAACCATCGGGGTCGACACCTCGGTGGTCCCATCACACGGCTACCTGCTGTATTCGGGCAGCCCGGATCCGGTAGCCCCAGGCAGCCCGGCTGACCGAGCCGGCGTGAGGCCCTTGGACGTTCTGCTCGCCGTGGACGGCAAGCCCGTCAATGACCGGATCGACTACTTTACGGCGCTGGACGGCAAGCGCCCGGGGGACACGCTCCAGTTAAAGTTCTGGTCGAAAGGGAGTGTTAAGACGGTAAATGTAACCTTAACCGAGGAGCCCGTCAACAGTTGAAGCCAACCCGGATCGCCGGGCGTCTTACGAGTTGGTGGCGCACCTTTCGGCGGGTCACGACAACTGAATATGTTCTATAAGGACGGAATCAATCATTTTTCGACCGACGATTCTGAGCCCCAAGCGGTGGACGGACTTGACCAATTCCTGGAAGTCCTTCCGGCCGTTGTGCGCGAGCGCCTTGAGCGGTACGACGACCTCGACAAGCTGATCGAGGTCGTGCTCGACTATGGCCGGCCCGCGGAAGCCCGCTTTCGCGACCGGGTCGAGCGCATGCCCGAAGTGCTCGTGTCGGAGCACGACATCGCGTATGTGACCAAGTCGATCGGCGAGTTCGGCTCCGACAACCGGGCCGGCATCGAACGCACGCTCCACCGAATCTCTGCGATTCGTAACCGACACGGCAAGGTGATCGGCCTGACATGTCGAGTCGGACGCGCGCTCGAGGGCACGATCGATATGATCGACGGGATCGTGCGGTCGGGTCAGTCCATCCTCCTCCTTGGCCGTCCCGGCGTGGGGAAGACGACCAAACTGCGTGAGGTCGCCCGCGTGCTCGCAGACGAGGTCGGCAAACGGGTCGTGATCGTCGATACGAGCAACGAAATCGCCGGCGACGGCGACGTTCCCCACCCCGGGATCGGCTCGGCTCGCCGCATGCAGGTCCGCCTCGCCGCTGAGCAGCATCAAGTGATGATCGAGGCAGTGGAGAACCACATGCCGGAGGTCATCGTCATTGACGAGATCGGGACCGAGGCCGAGGCCGCCGCGAGCCGGACGATCGCCGAACGCGGCGTACAACTCGTCGGCACCGCCCACGGTCAGACCCTCGAGAACCTGATGCTTAACCCGACGCTATGCGATCTGATCGGTGGCATCCAAGCAGTCACCCTGAGCGACGCCGAGGCGGCTCGCCGGGGAACCCAAAAGACGGTTCTCGAGCGCAAGGCTCCGCCCACCTTCGACGTCGTAATCGAACTCCTCGACTACGACCGCCTTGCCGTCCATCACAACGTGCAGAAGACGGTCGACCTGATTCTTCGCGGCGTTCCGCCGCGGCCCGAGATTCGGGTGCGAACCGGCGCCGGCGAGGTCGAGGTTGTGCAGAAGGAGGAAGACGCGGACAGCCACGACACGTTCAGCCAGCGCTTTCCCAGCCTCGCCAGGACCGAGCCTGAAGAGCCGCGCCGGCGAGCGCGCACCACCGAGGCCCACGAAGCCGACCTACCGGTCGGCGGTCTGCGCGTCTACCCCTACGGTATCAATCGGACGCGCCTCGAGCGCGCAATTCGGGAGCGCCGGGTTCCTGCCAACGTGGCGATCGACGTGAGTCAGGCCGACGCGATACTCGCGATCCGCTCCACCTATCAGGGGAAGCCGCGAAAGCTACGGGATGCCGGTTCACGCTCATTGCCGACCGTGGTGGTGAAAAGCAATACCTTCGCTCAGATTGCGGACGGGCTCGAGGAGCTTGTGCGCAGGGCGGCGGGCGGCGCAGATCCTTCCGGGATCGATGAGCCGGCCGTCATTCAAGAGGTCGAGGAGGCGGTCGCCGTCGTCCAGCAAACCGGCAAGCCGTTCGAGCTTCCTCCACGCTCGGGGCCGATCCGGAAGTTGCAGCACAAGGCGGCGGAAGCGCGGCGCATGGCAAGCGAGAGCGTGGGAGACGACCCCAATCGCCGGATCAGGATTCTTCCGACTCGGCTTCCGAGCTAGCTCGGCAGCGTGAAGTAGAAGGTCGCGCCCTGGCCTTCGACCGACTCTGCCCACGCCTCGCCCCCGTGCTTGCGCACGCAGCGCATAACGGTCGCGAGGCCGACTCCCGAACCGGGATACTCGCGAGGCGAGTGAAGCCGTTCGAACGGAGTGAAGAGCTTTGCCGCGTATTCCATGCTGAAACCGACGCCATTGTCGCGGACGAAGAACGCCTTGCCGCGCTCGGTCAGCTCCGAACCCGCGGCGACGTGCGGCTCGCAAGCATTTGCAGTGAACTTGAGGGCGTTGCCCAGCAGGTTGTCGAAGATGATGCGAACGACCTTCGGGTCGGCCTCGGCGGTCATCCCCGGCTCGAGATCGAACTGGGTTTGGGAGTTTGGGTGGGCATGCCCTAGCTCCGTCCATGCCGCCATCGCGACGTCGGAGAGGTTGACCGTTTGCACCGTCAACTCCTGCCGGGCGATCCGGGAGAGCTTCAGGAGCGAAGTGATGAGCTCGTCCATTCGGTGGGCGCCGGAGCGAACGCGGTCCAAGTAGCTGTGGCCCTCTTCCGGGAGGAGGCCGCCGTAGTCCTGGGCGAGCGCCTGCGAAAACCCGTCGATGGCGCGCAGCGGGGTTCGAAGGTCGTGCGACACGGCATAGCAGAAGGCCTCGAGCTCGGAGTTGGCGCCCTCGAGCTCCCGGTTCACGCTGACGAGCTCCTCGGTTCGAACCCGAACCCGGGTCTCGAGCTCCTCATTAAGCCGCTGCATGGTGTTGAGGAACAGCTTGCTGTCGTGAACGTCGGTAAAGGTGCCGATCCATTGGGAGACCTCGCCGGACTGGTTCTGTACGGGCACCGCTCGCGCAAGGTGCCAACGGTAGACGCTGGTCGTGCCGTTCTTTAAGCGCAACTCCACGTTGAGCACGCCCTTCCCGCTCTTGGCCTCGGAGATTGCGGTGGCTATCGTCGGCCGATCTTCCGCCTCGACCGCGTCGAGCCAACCGGCGTCGAGCGCGTTCGCCTCCGGCACACTTGTGAAGTCGGTCCACCGGTCGTTCAACCACTCGAAGCAAAACTCGGAGTCGGCGACGAACACGATTTGCGGGACGGCCGCGATGACGCCGCGGTATCGCTCCTCGCTTCGCTGCAGTTCGCGTGAGGCGCTGTCCAGCTCGACACGTGCCGCGCGCTCGGCCTCGAGGGCCGCCGTCCGGTCCAGGGCGACTTTGATCCGGACGCCGCATATGTAGCAGATAATCAGCGCCTGGATCGCGAAGGTGGCCGCTTGCAGCCATTGGGGCTGACCCGGGACCGGAACCGCGAACTTCTCAAAGAACCGGGCGCCCACGAAGGTGGAAAGGGCAACCGAGAAGACACCTGGCCAAAAGCCGAAGTTGTAGGCGACGATGACGACCGCTATCGTGAAGAGAAGATAGGGTGCCGTCGACGGCAGGACGGCTCCGACGAGCACTTTCACGCCGGAGAAGGCGATGACAGTGAGCAGACCCCACAGGTACGGCCGAAGGAATCTGACCGCGGCTTCCATTCGCGCCTAGCTTACTAGCGGCCCACGGAGCGCCGAACTAGAATCCGGCTAGTCGTTGAGCTCTTTGGCCTTCTCGATATCCAGCTCGACCGGAATCTTGAACCAGAAGGTCGAGCCGACACCGACCTCCGACTCCGCCCAGACCTTGCCCAGATGAACCTGCTCTACGAGGTGGTGGACCAGGTAAAGCCCGAGCCCCGTGCCATAGATCTTGCGGTTGTCTTCGTTGTTGACCCGGTGGAACCGTTCGAACACCTTCGTGAGGTGATCCTTGGGAATTCCGAGGCCCTGGTCGTGAACCCCGAACAGCACGTAGTCCCCGTCCCGTTTGACGCTGACCCGAATTTCGCCGCCGTGCGAATACTTGATGGCGTTGTTGAGAAGGTTCGTGAGAATCTGGTCGAGCTTGTCCTCGTCGCCGATGATGGTCCCCGGCAGCTCGTTCTGTACATCCAGCACCAGCTCATGCTTCTTGGTGGCCTGAGTTTGGATCATGATCGCCTTCTCGACCAGTGGCAGGAGTTCGAACCGCGTGTAGTTCGGCCTGAGCGACTCGCCCGATTCGATGCGTGCGGTATTGAGGAGGTCGTCGATCAGGCGCCGCAGGCGGTCGCACTCGGAGTCGATAATCGTGTGGAACTCGTGCCGATCCTCCCGGCCGAAATACTCCTCGCCGTCCAGGAGTGTTCGGACAAACCCCTTGATAGCGGTAAGCGGGGTCCGGAGCTCGTGCGAGGCCATCGCGACGAAGCTGGACTTCATCTTGTCGATGTTCCGCATCTCGGTGATGTCGTTGACGATTGCCACGACCCCGAGCTGCTTGCCTTCCTCGCTGTTAACCGTCGCGCCTTGCATCTCGAGGATCCGGGTGCTGCCACCGACCTCCGAGGTCGTCTCGATCTTGCCCGGCTCTTTGCCGTCCAGGTAGGAGGCGAAGAATGTCCGAACATCGGGGTTGGTGACTTTGTCGTACGACTGCCCAATGGCCTCGCCTTGTACGGCGAATAGCTGCCGGGCGGAGGCATTGATCTGCGATATCCGCCCTTCAGGCGAGACGAGAATCAGTCCCGCGGTGAGCGATTCGAAAGTTTGCAGAAGCTCTTCGCGCTCCTCGACCACCTCTCGGTAAAGCTGGAGGTTGGCGATGATCGAACCCACGTTCCGGGCCATTCGCTCGAGGAGGCGGATGTCCTCTTCGTTGAACTCCTCGCCGTGCCGCTTATTAAAGGCGTGGAGCACGCCGATGGTCGTGCGGTCGATAATCCGGTTCTCTTCATCGCGCTTCTCGATGACCAGAGGAACGGTGATGCCGTTCTCGACCCGAATCAGGCTGAAGGGGTCTTCCTTCGCCGCGGGATCTGTCATCGCGTCTTTGAAGGTCATCGGCGATGACTCCCGGAATACCTTGCCGGAGATGCCGTGGGTTGCCCGAACGCGGAAGTGGGTGAGGCGGTCCTCTTCGACCCCGTATGCAGGCGGAATTCCGATCAGCTCGCCCCGTTCCCGGTCGTGGAACATGATGACGATCTTCTCGGCCTGAAGGATCATCGCGATGCGCTGGACGAGCCGACGAAGCGTTTGGTCGGCCTCGTTGATCGGCGTGGCATCGACAGAGGATTCGACGGCGCGTGTGCTCGCCTGCCGGTCGATGACCTGGGTGTCTTCCTTGCTGCGGTAGCTGTCGATGATCTGCGACTGCTCATCGCACTTCGCCCGGAGCGATTCGACGAGCCCTTTCAGCTCGTCGAGGTCGTTCGGCAAATCAGTCTTGTCGCTCATTACCTGGCCCAGGTGTCCCACTATAAAAGCTCCATGAATCTACCCGTCAGCAGGCTGTCCGCGCCCGAACGCCCGTCGAT
>DATGIR010000114.1:0-8351 GCA_035295605.1 Fimbriimonadaceae bacterium
GAGAAGGCCCCACCAGGGGCTCCGCCCCTTGGAGGCGGCATGGTAGGCGAAGGCTACGTCGATGACGAGGGGGCTGACCGCGTACGGGGGTCTGTTTCCGATGAGTGCCATTCCTATTCCGAGGGCTAAAGGAGCGAGAAAGATGAAGGCGCCGATGTTCTCCAGGCGGCGCTTTTCGGCTCGCGCGGTTTCCCACGCCTCCAGACGTTGTGCGTACTCCGCAGCTTCGTCGAGGGCGTACAGCGTGACGTTACCGTCATTGTCGCGGCTCACCTCCACGTACCACTCGGCGAACGCCTTCTGCCATCCGATGGTCTCGATTTGGGCAGCGAGGTCTTCGGCGGATTGCCCAAGGATTTCGCCTTTGCGCACGATTTGTTCGAGCTCTCGGAGATCCTCGGATGATCTCGCGTGCACAGTGTCGAAGAACTCTGGAGGGACCTTTATCGTCACGGCCGTCCACCTTTGGCCAAATGGGTTCGCCCGCAAGGGTGCTCGACAAAGAGTAACTTTCGCATGTTCTCTACCTTGGGCGCCCTGGAGTGAGGGCAGCAGACGATAGGATAGTCTACGCAGGACTATTCTTGCAAAGCATGGTTAGGCGGTGGGATCCCGCCACCGTTCGCACTCGCCGGGCGAGTACTCAGACTTGGGTGGACGAATCCGGGCGGCGCGGCTCAAGGCCGGCATGACACAGACCCACGTTGGGGAGCGGTTGGGTCAAACGCAATCCTTTGTGGCTAAGATCGAGCGCGGCGATCGACAAGTGACGGCACTCGAACTGCGGGGTATTTGCGTGATTCTCGGGGTTCCGGTTTCTGCGGTCTTGGATGGGGGGTCCGAGTGAGGTTCAGCGAGGCTGCGGATCCTCCCTCTCGCTGAACGTGCTGGGTTTTACGGCCGCGCGGTCGCCGGCGGATCTGTGGGTGCGCTTGCGCTACTCCCCTTTGGCTTGGCTCGGTAAGCTTGCTCCGCGGTGTGGCGCCTCTCAATTGTGTGAGCGCCCCGGTGGTGGAACACCGAGACGCTCAGGGAACCGCTCAACGCTGTTCGAACCAGCGGGAGGGCAAATTGATTCATGTTCGTTTTTTCTTTGAAGATTCAGACCGAATCCTGCTCGAGACCGAAGATCCGGAGGAAGGCGTCATAGGACGGGACTACCCGCTAGGGGATGGCACGCTCGTTGAACTGTTGGACGTCAGGCCGGGCCCAATTCCCGGGTCTGAGGATCGAATCGTTCAGCGCCCTGGGAACGGGGATTTGTTCCCGGGGGTGGTTCATCTCGGTCGGTAGAAACACCTATCGCTAGATGGAAGCGCCCTCTTGGGCGCTTCATCCGCCAAGCGTAACCCATCTTTGCGCCGAGCCAAGCCATGGCAATAGCTTCGCGAAGGGCGCGGCAGGTCAACGATGCACGCTGGGTCAGCACGGTAACATTCTCCTTGCTTTGTGGTGACTCTCTTGGGCACCGGTCAAACGAGATTTGCGGGTTCAAAGTTGGCGCTTTGGGCCCGCCTTTAGTTTAGCTTGCCGCCGATCGGCGCCGGCGGATAGTGGCTAGGTGTCGAGGTCCATGCGCTGCTCGCTCACGCAGTGTTGCGCGCCTGTTGCATTCCTGTCCTAAGTTGGGTCATTTGTGGCACAAAGCTGTTCGAAACCTGTTGCCTTTTTCATCATAGCGGGTCCAACTTTGGTCTTGTGGAGGGGGCAACGCAGGTTCAAAGGCTGTCGCGCGGTTGACAATTGCGGCCATTTCCGGGGGCCTCGGTCGCCGGCTGTTACGGATTGCTCTAGTTCGGGCGGGTTGGCACACGGGCAGGTGGGTTCAACATTCGGGGTTGTGCAATGAGGTTCGAACTGATGTGCTCGAAGCGGCCGTGCTACTCGTCCGGTGTCTTGTCTCCCTCGCCGATGACAAACTCTACGTATGATGTGCGCGGCCCGCCTGGGTCGCGAGATGTCCTAAAATGTCGGGTTTTGCGGATGATGCGGATGATATAAAAAGGGCTGATGCCAAGACTCAAGAAACCGCCGGGGTGCTCCGCGCGGCCCACCACGGTCACGCTAGATCCAGGGGTGCATGCGCTCGCGCTTGATCGCTCCAGGCGATTGGGTTGGTCGTTCTCGAAGCTGATCGGCTACCTGATCACCCAGGAGTGCGCAGGGCCCGAAGTGGTGCGGCCGTCTGCCGGCAGGGAAGGACTGCCGGCGTGGTTGTTCGACCGGGAAGTTACGACGCGCCCTTGACGTTGGCGGGGTTGACCAGCTTGCCGAGGGCGTCAGTGATCGGCCGCAGCCTTTCCGCGGTCGCGTGGCCATAGAGGTTGCTTGTCAGCGCCACCTGTTGGTGGCCCAGCATCTTCTGCACGCCAGATAGGTCGCCAGTCTCCATGAGGGCCAACGTGGCAGCCGTGTGGCGCAGCTTATGGGGGCTCACGGGCGGGATCTCGGCTTTGATGCACGCAGCGGCGAGCTCGGTGTAAACGAACTTCGGATCGAACCTGCGCCCCCAAGGGTTGAGGAAGGCTATGCCGTCCGGATCCTTGTGCTCATCGATCAGCTGGCGTGCCTTCATGGTGCTGAGCTGCTCGGCGAGCCATGGGGAGATGGTGAGCGTGCGGTCCTGGTTGGTCTTGGTGGTGGGGCGGTAGACGAGCTTCTTCTCGATGCGCTGCAGCTGGCCGGTGATACGCACGAAGCGCCTCTCGATGTCGATATCCTCCCAGCGCACGCCGGTAGCCTCGCCGAGGCGGGCGCCGGTGGCAAGCATGAAGCGAACCAGGTCCCTAACTGGTGAGCCCTCGAGGTTCTTGTTTAGTTCGATGACCTGCACGGTGCTGAGGGATTGCGCCGGCTTCTTGAGGGAGGTCGGCAGGTTGATGTACGTCGCGGGGTTCTGGTGGGCCTTGCCGTCTCTGATCGCGTTTTCGAAGACGGAGTGCAGCACGGTGACCGCCAGGGCGATGGTGCGGCGGCCGAGGAGGATTTCGGGCTTCTTCGGCTGCTCGATCGGCGGGGCTTCGGCCGCTTCGGCTTCGGCCTTCTTCTCGGTCTTCTTCTTCGGCTTGGTGCGATCCTTGACCGGCTGCTTTGCGAGGGCGGCCACTAGATTCTGGATGTCGCGGCGGGTGACGGCGTCGACGTGCTTCTTGCCCAGGGTGGGGGTCACGTGCTGGGTGAGCACCCACTTGTACTGCTGGTAGGTTTTGGGGGCCCTCGATGGCTTGATGCGGGTTTCTAGCCACTCCTCGGTGTACTGCGCTAGGGTGAGCCCTGAGGGCGCCGCTAGGGTGTGGGTGCGGTGGGTGGCCTGGAGGGTCTTGAGCGCCTTGACGGCGTCGTCGTGGCTCTGCGCTCGCATCTTCTTGTAAACCGGCTTGCCGGTGGCGGGGTCGTAGCCGATCAGAATACGGGCGCGCCATGCCTCGCCGTCCTGGTAAATTGCACCCATGTTGTTTGGGCTTCTGCCTGCACTCTTCTTGGACAAAGGTTTCCTCGCTTTGGGAAACGTTCCCACCTTCAACGTGGGAACAATCCCGGTTCAAAATGGGAACGTTTCTGGGAATGATTGTACCGCAAATCTGCGGAAATCTGCCCACGTCTGCGGAGGCTTTTAGACTCAAATAACATATTCTAGGTTGGGCTGCCGCTAACTCTTAATCAGCGGGTCGTAGGTTCGAGCCCTACACGGTCCACCACCTAATTTGAACCCGAAGCCCGTCACAAATTCGGTAGGGTTCTGTGGTTGTCCTAGGCCCGATGGCTGAATCAATGGCTGACTGAGCGCAACTTTGTAGGTGCGGGCTCGATCGGTAGACTCGTTCCATGGCTTTGCTTGCTGAAGAGCTGGTGGAAGAGTGGCTCAACCGACAGGGTTACTTCACCCTACGAGGGGCGAAGATCGGTGTACACGAGATGGACTTGCTGGCCGTTCGCTTCTGCCCAGACGGTGATGTCGAATGTCGGCATGTCGAGGTGCAGGTATCGGTCAACCCCCAAAGCTACTTGACCCGCCTTAGCCGCGCAGATCAGCGGGAAACTGGACGGGCACCCACTAGCAAGGCCACCAGGACGGGTGAGCAGATCGGGCACGGCGTGGATGAGTGGGTGGCCAAGAAGTTCGGACACGGAGGCAAGCGTGACTTGCTGCAGCAGCTTGCACCCGGCAACTGGACTCGGGAGCTGGTGGTCCACAAAGTGTATGAACCGGTTGAGCTTGACTTGCTGAGGGACCGAGGCGTGCGCATTCATTTCCTGGCCGACTTGCTATCCGAGTTGGCGCATGCAGAGACGGTGGTTAAGCGCGCGTCCGGGGGCGACTTCCTGGAACTGGTGCTGCTGGGTTCGGAGCTGGGGAAGGCCGTAGATTCGGCGGTCATCGCGGAAGTAGCCGCAACGCTTGGTCCCGCTTCGTAGCCGGGTAGTGGGCGTCAGGCCATTCGGCTCACTTCGCCGCCAAGTTTGCTTTTTCCGGCTTAGTCTGGACCGCTCCAAAAGCAGTTCTATCCGCTTGGATCGGCTGACGCCGACCGGTATGTTGCGATTTCGGACTGTGCCAGTTCCCCCGGCTGAACAAGACGGTAGTGCTGCTCATTTGCCACCACGATTTCGCCGCCTTCGAATCTGAACTCCATTAGAGCGATCACGTCGCCGACGAATTGCGCTCCGAGGGGACGGCACACAAACTGCTTGAACTTGGCTTCGCAGAGCGCTATGTCCTGGCGGATCTGAACCGCGCTATGGTGGTCCTTGCCGCCCTTTGCTTGAACCGGAACGATGTACTGAGCGCCGTTTCGGTCAACGCCCAGGTAAACCTCGTCAACCTCGATTTGGCCCATGCCAGCGACGGTAGTTCGCATGTGGTTTTGGAGTGAGTAGCACGTGATCCTAAGGAAGGTGTCAACCAGACGGTTGTATCGTAGCTTGGCAAGGAGAGCCTGCTCGTCGGTTTGCGCGTTGGCCGCGATGATTCCGGGTGTCGCGTCAAGTATTTTGATGACCGAGCGATTCGGGGCCGGATGAAGGTGCGCGTTCCTAACTGCTTCCAGTCGGTACAGGCCCTTGCCCGCAGGCATAATGATCCATTTACGACCCTGCGGCGCCGTTCTTATGATTGCGGGTGGGAGGTCGATTCGGTACCGAAAACTGTAGATGACATCGCCGAGGTTTTTTGGGACGTCGATCCCGAGCTTCTTACATGCGTCTGCGAATTCCTCGCGTCGCAATTCTATCGTCGTGGCGCCCGGTTTGTAGTGCCGCAGGAAAAGTAATTCTACGACCTTGGAGTACCGGTTGGCCTCAGCCACCGGGCCACCTGAGGACGACCACTTCCTCCCGAAGCTGGTCCCGGGTGGCAGTGGCAGTCCTGGTCCTGAACAGGTCGATGGACTCGACCTCATAGCCCTGCCGCTCCGCAATCTCGGCTATCAAACAGCCGGTCCTAATCATGATTCGCAGATAGGATGCCTGATCTCCTACCACATACGCGAGCCGGGCGCCCGGCTTGAGCACGCGTCTGAGATCCTCGAAGTGCCTGGCCATCCCGCCAAAGTAGAGCTTCGTCACTCGGTGGTACATCCGCTCGAAGCCGCTCGTTTTGCCCATCTCCGTGCGGCGCGCCTCGATCTCACAAGCGATGCGCTGGATTTCCGGAACATCGGCAACGTATCGGTCATCGTCGTCATCGACGTAAACGTTTCGGGTGTTCGAGCGGAGCAAGCCCCTCTTGAGCCAGCGAAGATCCTCGCGATTTCGAATGAAGCCAAGGAGCACGCTCTCCAACCTAGTCGTGCGCGTGTAATCCTTCTCGTTCGGGTAGGGCGGGGAAGTCAGTAGGAAATCGACGCTGCTATCAGGAATCCTCGTACCCATTTGGCGGGCATCGCCGTGGATGACGGTCGTATGTGGGGAGACCGTCGGCGCCGTCGAGAGGTCATCCGCCATGCGATACACCTGCTCCAGCCAAATCCTGACGGCATCCACGTCGAACTTGGGCGGCGTGATGCCTACTTCGGGGCCGAAGCGGAGGTTGCCGACGCCGTTCACGAGCGCCCAAGCGAGGGCCAGGCGAAGATGATCGCGCAGTTCCATCGGCGCCGAGTCGATGTGACGCAGCAGCACGAGCACGCGATGCAGGGGTCGCGCACTGATCGAATCGGTCAGGATCAGCTTCCGCTGGTCCTCGTTGATGTCGAGCAAGCCGAACAGCGTCGGGGCTTCCCTAGCCACCCTATCGGAAACCTCTCCGGCGTCGAAGTCCGCGAGCGCAATCTCCATCATTGCACGTTGAGCGACGCTCGACGCGGCGTCCCGCAGTGCGTGGGGGCCCGGGCTCCAATCCACCTTGACCCGTGAGGCGAAGGCCGCGAGCGGGTTCGCCTCGACCCCCACGCTCGTCATCCCGAGCTTCTTTGCCTCGACGAGTGTCGTACCCGTGCCGCAAAACGGATCGAGCACCGTCGAGCCGGCATCAGCCCCGAACCGCGCGAGGTAGTCCCGAACGAGGTGAGGTGGAAAGCTCAGGACGAACCTATACCAGCCGTGAATGGCGCGGTCTTCCTCGGCCAGGCGGTTGTGGAGGGGGCTGTTGATCGCCCATCGACGTTTGTCTACCTGTTCAGCGAGCACAGCCATAGTCTGCCATGAGAAGACGATTCGGCGCAACGATTGGTCGCGCGGAAGGAGGGGCTCTGGCCGTGAAAGGAAGGTTGAGTCCCTGGAACTTCCCCAAGTGCCAGGCAATTCCTTCGTCGAGTGCCACGTCTGCTCGTTCCGAATGACGGCTCGGGGTCCACCACCGCTCCCCTTGAGAACCAAAGTTGCGTTAGACACCGTCTTCGCCAGTAGGGAAGGAGGATCCGATGTTCACCCCGTTCGCATGCGCGCTCGCGCTCATTTCGACGCAAGGGCCCACGACCGACGTGGCCCATGTCCAGGTCCAGTATCGGGTCAAGATGGCCGGGATTCACGGCCTCGTCGCGACGCCCCTGGTTCGGACCATCAACGGGTCGACCGCACTGGTCGAACTCCAAATGGCCGACCGCCGAACCGGCTACCTTTCGATCACCCCCCGGGTCTGGCCGGACGGCAAACTCGATACTGCCATCAACGTCACGGTCAAGAAGGCGAATGGCGAGCTCACAAGTTTCGCCGGCCAAAACGGCCCCAAGGCGTTCCTGGACCTGCGGGAATCCGGCAGAGGCCCGCACATCGACATTTCGATGCCCACGAAGGCGCCCAAGCTGAGGGGCAAGGATCTCGGCATCTCGATCAGCGGCTCGGTGGTGAACGACGAGGACGATCAGTTCGCCCCGCCGAAAACCAGGGGCGACGCGCCTGTGGCTTCAGTAATTTACAGCTTGGAACTCAGCGATGCGAAGGCCGTTTTTGCCAAGCCCGTCGTTCGAACCCTCATGGCGCAGCCGTTCACAGTCACTCAATCCTGTAAAGACGCCTCCTTTACGATCGAGGGAATGCCTCGGCTCGATCAAAAGGGCAACCTCATGACGTTCATGCGGGTCGACCTGCCGAACGACGACCCCATCACGTTCGTCACCACCCCGTCGAGCCCCAACCCGTTCCGCTTCGCGATCGTCCACACTGACTTTGGGTTGACGACCAAGTTTGTGCCCGTCACGTGAAGGCGCAGGCCCCGCCTCAACCCCGGCGACTACATCATCAAGTTCTCCGTCCAAACCGTCAAGGACGGCTAGCGGGCCGCCGGGCGCGAGCAGTCTTAAATCAATTCTGCCAGCTGATGCAAAAGGCGCACGGTTTCGCCGGTGAGCGGTGGCAAACATGGATGGCCGAGGATGTGCACGCCTCCGACATCGAGCTACCGGATGTCCACAATCGCCAGGCTCTGAAACCCTTGCAGAATCGCAAGGCGACCCGGGCCGCAGGGCGCAATCTCGCCCGTCCAGTCGAACCGGTCGCGGACGACTCCATCCTCCGGCGGCGGCGTGTAGCCGAAGTCGATCAGGAGCTGGGGCGTGCCGATGCCGGTCGCCTCGTCCACCTTGACGAGAACCTTCACATAGTGCGCGGGATAGCCCGGGCACTCCACTTCGGCCAGGTTAGCGAGGGCGGCCTTGTCGATTTGGGATCCGAACATCAGAAACCAGATGCCGGATCGCTCGGCGACCATGCTGCCGATGAGATAGGTGTCCTTTGCGGCGTGAATCCCCCGCATGCGGAACTTAACCGTCCGCGAGGTGGCCTGACCCCGCTTCGGTCCGACATGGATGATCTGAAACGTCTGACCCTGCGGAGTTCCGATGCCGAGAACGGCGTCGTGGGTGTCCGGGCACGCCGCCCCTCCGTTCAGGTCGAAGGGCTTCGTGTCGACGATC
>DATGIR010000115.1:0-8005 GCA_035295605.1 Fimbriimonadaceae bacterium
CATCCAACACGGGGTCAAGGGCCGCGAATTTCCGTTGTATACGTGCGACAGCAGTTGCATCATGCATGCTCCGCTTATCCCAAAACCGTCCTAACACGGATAGATCAATTCGGCGAAGTTATTTTTTCGCGGGCCCAAAGCGTCTACCTCCCTGAACACGCATCCCGCTTGAAACACCGAAGGTAAAAGCAGCGTCAGGCTCCTTTTGAACGCAGCCTTCATAACGACCGCTGCGGGCGACGGGACTCGCGAGTTCCGGGAGTTGTGCATACTTGGCTGGTGGGTCAATCACTGGAAAATATTGGCGCGGTGGGACAGGTTGAGAAAGCTCGCCATTGGTCACCGCGCGCTGAACAGCCATCAACTCTGCTGGTTCATAATCGAATACGAGTTCGTGAATCTCCACCTCATCATCGTGGTCGATGAGTTGCTGTTGCCGCAGTCGTTTGCGAATATCCTTCTTGATGCTGTGCGGACGCGATGAACGAGAGTTCCTACCGCGAGACAGAGAAACGGGACAAAAGTATGGCGTTGCCGAAACGAACAGTTTCGGACATTGGTCATTGCCTGATGATTGCCACGATTGGTAGTCGCTATCTCGTCCGACATAAATCGGTGTGACCAAGAGATCCGGGCGACCGCCACGTTGGGGGAGCCGGGTTAATCGTCGTAAGGCGTCGATTTCGTGCCGTTCAAATCCGGCGCGTGCATAGACAGTCATATGGTCGAGCAGGCCGTCATTGTCTTCGTCGGTCGGCCACCAGAACGCGTGGTCGTGATTACGGCAGGGTTCCCCGTTCATCTCGTGCCCGCTCACTGCTCGGCCCGGGTGGCGCGCCAGTGCCATGACGGCCGAGCGGAAAAGATCCGCGACGAGCAAGGTGTCGGTGAGTGGCGGTAGAACCGGACGGTGGACAGTGGCCGTGTTCAGCGCATACACGACAAGATTGACGGACTCGAATGTGCCGGCTCGAATTTGCGGTCCAGGACGCGGCACATCGAAAACAGCACGAGGAACAGCATAGTGAACCCAGCGAGATCCGATGGGACGATCCAGACCATCTTTGATGTCCTCACCCGATTCCCGAAGCAGACAGCGGAGAAGCGCGTACCGGGCGGGTTCACCCTTGAGGAGTTCCCGAAAATCAGCGTCTGGTGGGCGAGCCTCTGTGGCGACGGGTTTGGTGCGAGGTAGCAGATCGGTTACTTGAGCTTGCAGATCCTTGTCCCCACACGGAGCGAGACGGCGTTCGAGGTTGTAGTCTCGGTACTCCTTGCCGTCCACCCTGCCGGTATCCTCAATGCAAGTGCAGCGCCAATGGGTTTGTGCTATCCCTTCGGTCACCACGTCCGGGAGTTCCTTCACATCGGCAGCATGCGCTTGAGCGCGACACCAAGACTCCGCCCGCCCGAAGTAGGTCATCCGGCCGAGAATCAACTTGAGGTCCCCGAGCGATTGCGGATCGAGGTTAACATCAGGCCAGTGGAAAACGAGTGGTTGGTCCTTTCGCACCGTCGCGAAGGTATCGAAAACCGCAGAGCCTGTCGGTGCGATCCATCGTTTCGGATCGGTAACTCCGGTGGGAAAATATTGCCGGGTATGCCCGCCCGCCGTCTTCGGCAGCCAGATGAAAGGCGGCATCGACAGCGACGCGAGCAACCGGGCAAGACGGGAGAGAGGAATCTCATCACCCTCGGTGTCCTCCATAGCGCGCTTTTCGGGTGCGGCTATCAAGGCCTGGACGCGGTGGATGGCGGCAGCAAATGACTCGCCGGGATTCGCCGCTTTCCAGGCGTCAGCTTCAGCACCCGTGAGCGGCTCCTTGAGGGTCAGGAAGCCCTTCGAGAGCAACAGTTTCTTCTGGGTATCTTCAGGCACGTTGCGCTTCTTCAATGACGTAAGCCCCTTGACTTCGATCTTCGGTTCTGGCTTCGGAGGCGGACTCTCATCCGGCAGTGGGAGTGTCGTCAGCCCCCGACCCGCGACGGCGACGAGGGCGCGGAGCAACCGCCACTGCGAGGGCGGCCATTCGACTCGGCCTTCGTTGTGGTGCGTTTGCCAGGGGTGCAAGTGCGCTCGGCCGGTGAGGAACCGGATCGAGATCGACAGTCTCATGCGTCTCCTCCCCCTTCCGGCACACCCTCGTTGCCAGCATCCTCACCTCCGCTTTCGTGGGGGGCCGTGTCCGCAGCAGCGATGGGCACTTCCCCCTGCCATGAGACTGTAGTAATGTTGTCCCGCGCAGGGTCAACAGTGTTGTCGGTGGCGCGCTGGAACAGGTGCTGACGCAAGCTAATCAACTCACTATGGATCTCCTCGAACGTCGGCAGGCTGAAGCTAGAGGGTTCCTGGCACGACAGGGAACCTTCTTTGAAGGTGCAACCGCTACGAAGGGCCATGCTCCCCGTCAGGAATCGCTTGATCTTATAGAGAGCCCAAAGGATCAGAAACGCCTCCTCGTCCGTGAAATTGCTTTGGTTGTGCGGTTGTGTCAGAACCTGAGACGCAGGGACTCGCCTGATGCGCCCGTCCTGCTCCTGCTCAGTTCGGCTGCCCAGAGCACAGGTGCGGAGCAACTGAAGATCGAAGGAGAAGTAGGCTTTGATCTCCGGCGAGGTGAAGTCGGTACGAGGGAAAGGGACGGACCCGAAGCCTGATTCCGCATCAGTGCTTCCACTCTCGGCTTGGTCCATGATGCGTTCCCGCTTTACTCCACCGGAGTTTGCGGTTTGCGGCTCTTTTGCTTCGATGACCGCAGATAGCATCCGAGGGAACCGAATCTTCCCTCCGCACAGCGCCTTCCTCTTGCGTCCATCCGGTTCAACCTTCGTGCTGAGCCACACGCCGTGGAGCAGGCTTCCCGCATCGAGGCGCAGCAGACGACCGGCATGATTTCTCAAAAGAAATGGAATGTTGTCCTGAAGCCCGAGAGTCCGCGGCGATTGTGCGTCTTTCAACTCCTCCCAGAGCCTTCGCTCCTGCTCGGTCCCATTGCGATTGGCTCGGAGTCTGCCGTCGAGGATGTACGGCGACGCAAGCCGATGCGACTCCTGAACGCTGCTGGTCGTCGCTGTGGCACCGCCCCTGAGAGTAACCGTAGAGCGGACGAAGGGGATGCCGTGACACACCTCATCGTAACGTTCGGCCGCTTCGTCCCAGGAAGCGAGTTCCAGTCTGTTTGCCATCGACTGGAAGGATTCTACGAGCAGCCAGTTCGTCCCGTCAGCGCCGCGGAACAGTGCCGGGCCTAGGTTCGGGAAGCCGGTCGGCTGGAAGCGGCCACCGCCGCCGGTGGCAACCTTGAGTTCGGCTTCGACGAGCAGCCGCGAGGCGGTATCGAGCGGGGTGAAATCGATCGGCATTGGCAATCTCCATTTATGTGGCGGATTGAGGTTTGATGGCGAGCGCGGCGGATACACCGGGATCCTGAACAGGAATTAACATCATCGCAGCAAGACGCCGGCATTTCTCGCCGGTCATTCGTAGTTCGTCTGCGAATGTGGGTCGATTTGCCTGTCGCAGCTGGCGATTCAGAGTGGGATCGACGAGAAGCGCCGGATAGCCCTTCGCTCGAAGCCGGCGACCGGCCAACTGTGCGGCGTCAGCCAACCGTTCGGCCTCCAGCAACGACAGAATGTCCAGGCAGGCTGGCGGGAACAGCTCATCGCCGGTTCCGCGTGCAGCTTCCCCTTCAACCGGTCGTCGCGGGAGGCGCCCGCCGACGAAGCAGAGTTTCAGCAGGTGGTAAACACGCGGGAGTTCACAAGCTGCATCAAAATCGGGTTCCAACCATTTCGGAACTCGCAGCTTCCCCTGCGGAATGTCATCGACGAAGTAGATTTGGGACGTGTCGATATCCGGTGTCTCACATCGTTCCGGCCGCTTTTGTTGCCAGTCATCGATACGATCCTGATCCCATTGCCCGGAGCTGATGAGTGCCAGCCCGTGAATTAGCTCCGCGAGTCGCCCCTCGTCAACCTCGCCGTTCCAGTACGCCAGCAGATCAGCAAACGTCGCCCCGTGCTGGCTCCAGAGCGGCAATCCATCGCCCTTTCCACGTTCCGCGTCGATGAGCCGGCGACGAAGTACGCTGGTCAGGTTGGCGCTCAGCGATGCTCCTCGCGACCATACGGCACTGCGGCTTGTCTCGTCCCACTTCCAGGCTCGGCCACGGCGCCGCACCGGCAACAGGTTCGAGCGGATGGCTTCAACGGCGGGCCGATTCGTCTCGGACGATTCGCCCCAGGCCGCGATGCCCGCGATGGCCCGTGCGAGTCGGAATTCTGTGTTACCGCCCTCGTGCGGCATCGTCTTCTGGGAAAGCGAGGGGCACGGGTTCAGCAGCTGCTCACGATCCTTGATTAGGCTGACTTCCCACTCGATGTGAGCGACTGCGGTGAGGACAGACGCAACAGATTGCGCAGTCTCGGCGGCTCCAGGTGTTAGATCGAGAAGCGTTGCAAGACTTTGGTGATACCGTTCTCTTGCCCGAACGATGCGCTCGGGAAGGTTCCGGGCCTTGGCCCGATCTTCGCGGTCCTTCAATCGCAGCTTTCGATATACCTCCGCGCTGAATCCAGCAAGTTCATCTACCAAGCCGATCACCCGTTGGTCCCCCGAATGTCCAGTCTCGTAGCCCAACGAGGTCGCGATGTAGATGTCTCCACGGCGACGGTACAACCCCACTCGGTGAAAGGCGGTCAGCCCCCGTGCCGTGCCCAGCGCGGCGACAGCTTCTTTGGCGTGCAGCGTATGCTCGGCGGGCTTTCCGGACGGGCGTTGCAGACGCCCCTCGGTAATGAGATTCCGCAGATCACCAAATGTGCTGGGGGCGCTCCACAGGGGCATCCAAAACTCTGCCTGACATTTGGCTTCGAGTGGATTCTGGCTTTGCTTTGCCTCGTCGATGAGGGAGTCCGTCATGCCGCCGATGCAGAGCATGTCTAACATGAATGGAAAGGCGGCCTTCCCTTTCCCGAGTTGAGAGAGGCGTTTCGTGGTCGCCCCGGCGAACAGCACGCCACCCTCCATCATCAGTACGACATCCCAGGCGTTTGCCGCGGTTGCACCGTAGTAGTCCTGACCGTAGTTCTCCGAACTCGTCGAGGCGGGGAAATGCTGTCCCGCCGGAATCTCCTTCGTATCGAGTTTCTCATTTGTCGATCTTGCGGCGCCAGCGGACGGGCGCGCTTGGGTCGGTCCCTTCGGGCATGCAAATAACGCAGCCGCCAGCAATTCCTTAGAATCTGGCAGCGGTTCCGAGTTCGGGAGTCCGATGGCGTCCTCCACGAATCGCCAATAGTTGTTCGTGATGTTCGCACTGCCCTCGTTGCCCCCCGTGCCGAAGAGAAAGCCGTACTCCGCATACTCTTCAATCGCGACGCACGCTGCAAGCCAATCGAACGCAGAGCCCGACCATTCATTTCTGCACGCAGCGAATATCCGTTGTTTTGCCTTTTCACGGCTCTTCTTGGTCGTGATCCCGAGTCGTCCCAAGAGTTCCGTCGCTGCACGGATCGCCTCTCGCGCCGGCCCGAACCGTGGCGAAGTCGATTCTCCGGCTTGGAGGCGCTTGAGCCTGGCGATGGCTTTGGAATTCCCGCCATCCTTCAGAAATGCTGATCGCCCGCCCCACGGGGCGAAGATTGGAGTCGGGCTGTAAATCGGCGTCTTGTCCTCGCCAATCCCGTGCAGGAAGAAACTTATCACCTCCTCTCGGGACCATTTGCTCTGGAGCCAGAATACCCCCTGTTTCCACCACGCTCGTGCTTGGGGGTCGGCCTGTTCGGCGATCAGCCGGAAAACGCCCAGCCCCTTGAGGTAGTTGCCGAGTGGTTCGGGGGTGCAGCCGCCGAGTTCGAGAATGTGCCCGGCCATCAGGTGCCCTCCCTTCCGCGCTCGTCTTCCTCAGCGCTGGCCCGACAGTCCGCGGCCCGAAGGAGAGCTTCGAGATAGCCCAACTGAAATGGCCCGAGGCGTTCGAGGAGCAGTTGAGTCCGTTCTCGCCACGACGCACCGTAACGCGGGGACAACCCGAGTTCCATCGGGTCGAGCGAGAGCGTCACCGTCCGCGTTTCACCGTCCGGGATCTTGCACTCTGGTACCTCGTCGCCATCCCGGACTCCGCAAGCCTGGCGTTTGCCGCTCGGGCAGGGATCAGGCACGTCGTCGCGGTCGTCATCCGGTGAACTCCGCAGCGACATCCGCACCTTGCCGTGGTGCGCCGCGACGAGATAGACCAGCAGGTCGAGTTCATCGGCATTGAGTGCGATGAGTTCTTTCATCAACGGGTCATCGGCCAAGCCTGGGACAGGAGCGTCGGTCGGCACCTCGCCGAAGTCGGCTTTCTTGAGGCCACCGGGCCACGCTAACCCATCGTGATCGGGCTTGGCTCGGTAGAGGGCTTCCAGAATCGCCAGAGCGCTGGCCAGCTCGTGACGGAAACCAGGGCGTCGTCGGTCGCGATCGGCTTCGGGTGTGCCGAGGGGTTGCTGCCGAATCTTGTCCGTTCGCCAGGCAGGATCAGGAGCCTTTGCCGCCGGTTGCCCCGCCAGTTTCGACGTCACCTGCGAATCGCGAACTCGTTCTGCGTCGAACTTCGCAGCGAATGCACCGTGAGCCTTCCCCCAGTCGTGAAGCCTGGCCGCGAGTCGGAGGATCTTCACGTAGCCCTTGATCTCCGCAGAGCAATCGTCTTGCGTCCATCCGAGGGGATTGAGAAGTTCTTCCAACTTGGCGCATACGTCGCCAGTGTGTTCCTCAACCGTCAGCCAAGCGTTGATCTGGGAAAGGTCGTCCGCGTCTTCTTCATCGTCCTGAGCCGTTGCCTTCGTCGGTTCGGTCGGAGGGAGCAAGTCGAAATTGCGATCAGTGGGAACTCCGGTCCATCCGAGGTCGCGGTCATAGCCACCGCAACACTTCTCCAGCATGAAAACCTGACCGGGATAGACCTGCTCGCTGTCGCGTGGGTCGATCAGTTCCCAGCCCGTCCGATAATTCCGGCGCCACATGCGACCGGCCTTCCGGAGCGCCCGCAGCAAGTCGCGAAAGCGATGGAACGGCACCGGGCACAGCTCGCGCCGGTGCGGGCAATCCTTCTTCAGCGGCGTGAAGTCGCTCGACACTTCGCGCCAGAAGACTTGAACATCGAGTTCCTCACCGTCGCGGATGAACCGCGAGATGTCCACGTCGGCCCCGGTGAGGTCAGGCGTGGTGTCGTACAGGTCGAAAAGGTCCTTGTCGTGCGGGACGAACCGCGGCTCGTAGGGAAAGAGCCTCTTCGCATGCTCCCCTGACGCTTCGCCCTCGATGTCCTCTTTGATCTTCGCCAAAGACTGCAACCCGCCGTCGGTAAGCGACTGGAGCTTCTCACGTGCAGCGACTAACTCAGCCCGGTCATACGGTATATCACAGTGGTCAACCGGTTGCCTTTCGGTGCCGAGATCCAGATCCAGCCAGGTGATCTTGCCTGCATCTCCTGGGTAGCGCGCGCATCGGCCGAATCTCTGTACCAGGGACGCCCAGGGGGCAAGCTCCGTGTACAGCACGCACGCCGAGAGATCGACTCCGGCTTCCACGACCTGTGTCGAAACCAGGATTCGGCGACTCGTGTCCTTTTGGCCGAGGAAGGACGCCCATTGTTCTCGTTCAAGTGGCCGAAAGCGAGAATGAATCAGCTTGATCGAAACCGACGTCAGGCTTTCTTGCCTCTTGAGCAACTCGTAGAGCCGTCGCGCTCGATCCACCGTGTTGACGATAATGAGCGTCAAGCCATCTTGGGCATGGTTTTGCGGCTCCCCGATGTGCGCAGCCAGCCGGCTCAGATACTCGCCCTGTTTCCGTTCTGCATCGGTCTTGTCTGCTCGGCCGTCTTTCGTTTTCGGCTTCTCAAGCGCCGGAATCGGTGGCTGAACGACGGGCTTCTTGATCTGGAACAACTGCCCGCTGCGAAGCGACGTGTCAGTTCGCTCCGAGTCTTCGAGTTGATGCCGACCGGCCCAGGCC
>DATGIR010000116.1:0-3602 GCA_035295605.1 Fimbriimonadaceae bacterium
GCTCTGGCGACACTTCCGGGCTCCGACAGCCCGCTGGCAGCATCGGTGGGGCCATCGATACCGTCGGTGCCAGCGGCTAGCAACGCCATCCCCGGCTCGGCGACCAGGCTGCCCGCGGCCTGTGTCGTCAACTCCTGCGAGCGGCCGCCTTTGCCGGCGCCTTTTACCGTAACCGTGGTCTCGCCGACGAACACCATGCAGAAATCGTGCTCGCCGCGCTTTCGCTTGGCCCGGGCGAGGCGCATGATCCTGCCGGCCATGGTTCGTGCCTCCCCTTTAAGGGGATCGGCGTAGCCGATCGGCTCCATGCCGCGCTTCTTGGCGGCGGCTTCGGCAAGCGGCCAGAGAAGCGACGCGCTTCCCACCACGAAATGAGGAACGGGGCGCACCGGAGCCGGGGGATTGGCGGTCAGTGCCTCAAGAACCCGGGCCGGCAGCCGGTCTTGCAGACCGAATGCGACGGCATGCGCCCGGTGGCCCGGCCGACCGAGCAGAAAGGGGCCCGACCCGACGACGCTAAGATCGCCGCCGATCACGTCGGAGAGCACCATCACAACGACCTCCGCCTCAAAGGCACGCGCCAGACCGCCGCCTTTGATGCGCGACAGACGGCGGCGCACCGCGTTGAGAGTATGGATATCGGCCCCGGCTCGCATCAATTCATCGGTGGCGGCCCGAAGCTGCTCGAGCGAGATCCCCTCGAGAGGGGCTTCGATGAGGGCGCTCGCGCCGCCGGAAAGGCAGAAGATGACGAGATCGTGGGTCGTGGTTTGGGCCGCGAACTCGAGCATCGCCTCCCCCGCTGCCACAGAGCGCGTACCGGGGAGCGGGTGATCGCCGTAGACCGTTCGCACCGGATTCGAGTTCTTGACGCTGCCGTCCGGGGCGACTACCAAACCGCCTGTCAAATACGGATGGAGGTGCTCCGCCAGGGCGTCGGCCATGGCGGCCGAGGCCTTCCCGGCGCCGCACACGATGACTCGCTCATACGCGTCCAGGTGGAACTCACGCTCCTGGATGAACAGGTGCCTCCCTTCGCGCCGGATCGATTTTTGGATGAGTGTTCGGGGCTCGACCCCCGCCAAGACCTCGGCATAGATCTCCAGCGCCAGCCGGCCGGCGTGGATTGTCGGCTCGACCCCGAACACGGGTTAGAGCATCTCGCACATGAAGGCGAAGATGCGATCGCTCGCCTCGGGCAGTCCTTCATGGCTGAAGTCCGGATAGATGAGAGCCTCTTTCGGCGCGGAAATACGGTTATAGGCGGCGAATTGGGTGCTGATCGGGCAGTGCACGTCCATTTGGCTCGCGACCATGAGGGTCTTCGCCTTGATCCGTGGGGCGAGGTGCTGATTGTCGATGTATCCGAGGCGGGTGAAGACCTCCGCCTCCCGCTCGTGGCGCGGGTCAAAGCGCCGGAACCAGCTTCGAATCTCGTCGTAGGCGTTGTTCTGGGCGAGATCGAGCTCCCAGACGCGCTGGTAGTCGCACAGGAACGGATAGACCGGGGCGATCCGGGCGATGCGGGTTTCGAGCGCCGCGCATGCCAAGGTGAGGCCCCCGCCCTGTGACCATCCGGTCGCACCGACGCGATCCGGATCGACGCCGTCCGAGCCCATGACGATGCCGGCGAGCTGGGCGGCGTCCAGAAAGGCCGAACGATAGAAGAGCTTCTCCGGCTTATCGGAAATGCCGCGGACGATGTGCCCTTGCAGCGTGTTGCCCACGATCCCGCCGGGGTCGACGGAGCGACCGCCCTGACCCCGTACGTCCATCGCGGCGACCGTAAAGCCGTTCGCAACGAAGGGTAACAGCTCGAACCAGTCGCCCGAATTCATCGAGTAACCGTGAAACTTGACGAGGCCCGGCCCCTTTCCTCCGGAAGCCGGGCGCATTAACTTTGCGTAAACCTCGGCGCCGCCTACACCGGTCCAACGGAGGTCGTATGCCTTGGCGTAGGTGGCGGGGGTTGAGACCTCGACTCGGGTCACCTTGGCGTCGACCTTTCGCAACTCGGCGAGGGCGGCGTCCCAGTAGTCGTCGAAGTCGGCCGGGCGCGGGTTTCGACCCATGTAGGTCCAAAGCTCGTTGAGGGGAAGGTCAGTGAGTGGCATCGTCGAAGCTGAAGAGCGCTTTCATCGTGGCGAGACCTTTGGCGAGGTCTTCGCGCGGGTGGGGGCGCTGGCACTCGAGGCTGATTCGGCCCGAGTAACCGAGGTCGCGAAGACGGTGGGCAAAGGCGATTACAGACTGGTCGTCGACTTCCGGAGCAAACCGGGGCAGATCAGCCAGGTGAATATGGGCGGGAAGGAAGGGGACCTGTTCGGCCATGTTCGCCACCACCCCGTCCGCGTCAGCCTCGTAGAGGATGTGATAGAGGTCGGCGGTATAGGCGACGCCTTCGGCCCGGAGGGCGTGCGCCAGGACGCCGAGGTCGTTGCCGACGTTGGTCTCGCTTCGGTTGAGGGATTCGGGGGCGATGGTGACGCCAAACCTGGCTGCCATTTGCTGGAGGTCGGCGGCAACTTCGACGAACCGCGCCTCTCCAACGCCTTGGCTGACGCCCTCTGGGGCCTTCCGGGAGTTGCCGCTGCCGACGACCATGAGGGTCACCCCTAGGCTAGCGACACGCTCGATGGCGCGGGGAGCGTAGTCCCGGTAGGCATCCTCCTCGGGGCCAAAGAGCTGGATTGAACCGGGGAAGAACAGATTGGTCGCCTCGATGGGGAGCTCTTGGAATGGGCCGAGGTCCTCGGCAGCGGCGATGGCGGAGGCGCCGAGCTCTACATAGTCGTAGCCGAGGGAGAGCGCCAATGGCGCCTCATCGATTCCGCAGCAGACTCCGAACTTCACCCGAGCTCGACCCGCGAGCCCCCGTTGCGGCCGCTCTCGTAGATGGCAAGGATGATCTTGAGGGGCTCGAGCGCGGCGCGGCCGGTGAGATAAGGCGGCTTGCCGTCGGTCACGGCCTTGACGAAGTCCTGAATCTGGAGCTGATGTTGCATGCCGAACGCGGCGGTCGGATCGGATGAGCCGGTGGCGGCGCCGGCGCTCTCGCCGTGCAGGTGAACGCTCGGCGTCGGCTGCTTGTTCACGCCGTCGCCGTAGAGGCCTTGGCCGCAGTTCTCGGCGTCGATCTTGAGGAATTTCATGCGGTCGCCCTCGATGACCGCGGAGCCGAAAACGCCATGCACTTCGAGGCGTTCGGCCATTCCCGGATAAAAGCTTGTCGAGCCCTGGATGACGCCGACGGCGCCGTTTTTGTACTCCACGAGGGCGTTGGCGATGTCCTCGACCTCGATCCGTTCGTGGCTCGCCGTGCGCGTTTGCGCCTGCACGGCCTTCACCCCGCCCATCACCCACTGGATCATGTCGATGTAGTGGACACCCTGGTTCATCAGGCAGCCACCGCCGTCCAGCGCCCAGGTTCCACGCCAATCGCCGCTGTCGTAATACTTCTGCGAGCGATACCACTTGTTGTAGCAGTCGCCCTGAAGCAATCGGCCGAAGGAGCCGTCGTGGGCCAAATCGTGGAGCTGGCGCATGTCCGTCGAGAAGCGGTGCTGGGAGATCACGCCGAGGGTCACCCCCGCCATCTCGCA